>JAYVTX010000216.1:0-6058 GCA_043788425.1 Rhodospirillales bacterium | reverse complement strand
CGGTCCAGCCACGATCGATATCCCAACCGGCGTTGGCTTTTGCCTGTATCTACGCCGGGACGCGTTGGACCAAGTTGGGCTACTGCGTGAGGACGCGTTCGCCCAAGGCTATGGCGAGGAAAATGACTGGTGCTGGCGGGCGCGCCGGGCCGGGTGGCGGCATGTGGCGGCGACGGGTGTGTTCGTGGGGCATGTCGGTGGGCAATCGTTCGGCCCGGCGCGATCGCATCTGTTGCATCGCAACCTTAGCGTCCTGAACGCCCTGCACCCCGGCTATGACGCGGCCATCGCGACCTGGGTGGGTGCCGACCCGCTGGCAGCCATACGCCGCACGATGGATGAGCAGCGCTGGCGGGATGGTGCGCGTGGCGGGTCGGTCGTGCTGATAACCCATTCGGGCGGCGGCGGCGTGGACCGGGCAGTGGCGTCGCGGTGCGACACGCTGCGGGCGTACGGGCTGCGGCCCATCGTGCTCCGCCCAATCGTGCACTGCCCCGGTGCGCCGGGCATTCGCATCGATGACGAGGCATATCCCAATCTGCGATACCGCGACGCGCACGCGCTGGCTGCGCTGCTGGCCCATGATCACGTCCAGTACGTTGAACTGCACCACCGCCGCAGCCACGACCCCGGGATCATGGCGCTGGCCACCCTTCTCGGCGTACCGACCGAGATTGTAATCCATGATTACGCCCTGTTCTGCCCGCGGATCGCGCTACTCGGCCCGGCGCGCCGGTTTTGTGGCGAGCCGGACGTGACGGGGTGCGAGGCGTGTGTGGCCGCGCAGGGATCGTTGCTGGAGGAGCCGATCGGCGTCCGTGCGCTGCTACACCGCTCGGCACAGGACCTGGCGGCGGCGCGGCGCGTGACGGCCCCGTCCGACGACGCCGCCCGGCGTATTGCCCGCCATTTCCCTGGCGTGCGGCCGACCGTGCGGCCGTGGGACGCGACACCGGCCCCGACCGTCACACTGCCGGGGTCGCGCATCGTTATCGTCGGCGCGATCGGCACGGAAAAGGGCTTCGATGTGCTGTTGGACTGCGCCGCCGACGCCCGCACCCGGGGATTGCCGCTGGAGTTCGTGGTCGTCGGCACCACGATCGACGATGCCCGACTATTGGCGGCCGGTCCGGCCTGGGTCACGGGCCGGTATGCGGAGGCTGATGGCGTCGCCCTGATCCGCGAGCAGCAAGCGGCGCTGGCGTTCCTGCCGTCGATCTGGCCGGAAACGTGGTGTTATGCACTGTCCACCGCATGGGCGGCTGGGTTGGATGTTGCCGCGTTTGACCTTGGCGCGCCAGCCGAACGCATCCGGGCGGCGGGGCGCGGCTGGCTGTTGCCGCTCGGGCTGCCAGCACTGGCGATCAACGACGCCCTGCTTGCAGCCAGCCGTGCGCCGCGGCATAGGACGGGCAATCGAATTTAGGAACGTCGCGCATGCCCCAGCCCGCCAAGCAAGCCATTACCGAGCTGTCCGTTACGGGCCGGCTGATGGCGTTGGATGCGGGGGCATATTGCGTGTTCCACGCCCCCGGCACCGCGTCCGCCGATATGGCGTCTGGACTGCCAGGCGTGCGAATTTCGGTGCCGCCGGCTGCCAATGGGTATGAGGGCACGGTCCAGTTGGCAGGCTTTGCCGAGGGTGGGTGGTTGGCCGGGTCGGACGACGCCGCGCTGATACGGATCGTGGGTGGCCCGGCGCAGGTGCTGGTCACGGTCTATGAGATGCCGGGCGCGGGGCAAAAGGCGCCGCAGCTGCAGGTTATCCGACTATCACCGGACCTGCCCGCCCCGCAGCCGGTCGCCGTCCCAACCCCACCCGTGACCGCGTTGCCGGAGATTTCGGCCCACGTGTATGGCCGCGGGGATGTGGCCGGGGAGTTGGGTGCCTGGGTGGGCGACCGCGGCAGCAAGCGGTGGATCGAGGGTTTCGGCCTTGCCCCACAAAGCGGCCTTGTTCCTGGCGACATCGAATACCAAGCCGTGCTGGGGCGCGGCTGGATGTCGCCCTGGAGCGAGGGGGGCCAATTCTGCGGCAGTCGTGGTATGTCGCTTCCGTTGCTCGGCATTCGCGTTCGCCTGCGGGGTGCCGCGGCTGGCAGCCTGACGCTGCGCGTGCACGGAACGTTTGTCGACGGTACCGCGGTAGGGCCGGTTGGCGACGGCGACTTGTTGGAATCGCCAAACCTCGCAGCGCTGGAGGCATTCCGGATCGACGTTCTGCCGCGCCAAGACGCACCGGCCAGGCTGGTCCAAGCCAAAACGACCACCCCGAAGGCCACCCAGGGAAAGGCCACCCAGGGAAAGGCCAATCACACAAAGCCGATGCAGGCAAAGCCAGTCCAAGCAAAGCCAGTCCAAGCAAAGCCAACCGTGGGGACAGGGCGGAAACCCGGCGTGACGGCCAAGGCGACCGAGGCCAAGTTAAAGACCAAGGCGAAGCCCACACCCACGCCGGTGCCGGTAGCCACACCTACTAAATCACCCAAGAAGATTGTCCTAAAGCGTACCCCGGCCACGACCCGACGCCGCTGACCGACACCGCGCAATGCGGTTTCTATTTGTCCACCAGAACTTCCCGGCTCAATATCTGCACATCGTTCGCCACCTGCAGCAGGTAGGCGGGCATGAAATGGTGTTCATCACCGAGGACAACCCGAACCAGCTGCCGGGTGTGCGTAAGATCACGTATGCCGGCCCTGGCCCCGTTCGGGCCGACACGTTCGGCGACGTACAGGAGTTCGAGCAGGCGGCGATCCGCGCGCAATTAGTGGCGCAGACCGCGGCGACGCTTAAGGGATTGGGCTACACGCCCGACATCATCATCGGGCACCATGGGTGGGGTGAACTGCTGAACATGCAGGACATCTACCCGGGCGTGCCGGTGCTGGGCTATTTCGAATTCTACTACCGCACCGAAAGCGGCGACGTTAATTTCGATCCCGAGTTTCCAACCGCCCTGGCCCTGCTGGCACGGGTGCGGGCGAAAAATGCCGTCAACCTGATCGCGCTGAACAACCCCGGACACGGCCAGACGCCAACCCGGTTCCAGCATGAAACCTATCCCAACTGGGCGCAGCCCCGCATTACCCGTCTGGCAGAGGGCGTACACCTCGATATCTGTTACCCGGATCCGGACGCGCGAACCCGGCCGTTCGAAATTGGTGGTATGGTGGTTGCGCCCGGCGATCGCCTGGTTACCTATGTCGCCCGGGATCTGGAGCCGTATCGCGGTTTTCACACCATGATGCGCGCCGTCCCCCGGCTGTTGCGCCGCCCTGACGTGAAAATCGTGATGGTCGGCGGCGATGGTGTCAGCTACGGCGCGCGGCTGGTCGACCGAACGTGGCGGGAGCACATGACGCTCGAAACCGGGCCGCTCGATCCGGGCCGGGTCTGCTTTCCAGGCCGGGTCGACTACAGCCTTTTTGTCCGTCTGCTGCAACGTTCGGACGCGCACGTGTACCTGACATATCCTTTCGTCGCGTCGTGGTCATTGCGTGAGGCGCTGGCCTGTGGCTGCGCGATCGTCGCGTCCGACACGGCGCCCGTGCACGAGTTTGTAAGCGACGGCGTGACGGGGCTGCTGACCCCCTGCCTCGACCCGGCGGCGTTGGCCGACCGAGTGCTGCGCCTACTGGACAGTCCCGCGCTGTCGGATGGCCTACGCCATAGCGCACGGGCATTCGCCGAGCGGCAGTTGCAGATGGCGGACCATTTGGCCGGGTTTGAGGCGCTGATCACGACTTTGGTTTGACCATCCATGGCGGCGCCGGCAGGCCCTTGCTGCGTAGAAACTCGGGATTGAACAGCTTGCTTTGGTAGCGCGCGCCGCCATCGCATAGGATCGTCACGATGGTGTGGCCGGGACCCATTTTCCGGGCGACGGCGATGGCGGCGGCCACGTTCAGCCCGGCCGATCCGCCGATCGACAGACCCTCATGGATCAGCAGATCGAACACTTGTTCCAGGGCCAGCGCATCCGGGATCCGCACTGCGTCATCGATGGCAATCCCGGCGAGGTTGTCCGGCACCCGGGATTGGCCGATCCCCTCGGTGATCGAACTGCCGGTAATGGACAGGTCGCCCGTTTTGACCCAGCCGTACAGCCCGCTGCCATCCGGGTCGGCCAGGACGATCTGCGTTTCGGGTCGCACGGCTTTCAGCGCCATCGACACGCCCGCGAGCGTCCCGCCCGTGCCGCAGGCGCAGGTAAACGCGTCGATAGAACCGGCCTGGGCTAAAATCTCCGCGCCGGTCGTAATCCGGTGAAATTCGCGATTTGCCAGGTTATCGAACTGGTTGGCCCAAACCGCCTGTAGTTCTTCGGCCAGCCGTGCGCTGACATGGACATAGTTGCCGGGATCGCGAAACGGCTTGGCCGGAACAAGACGCAAATCGGCACCGATCATGCGCAGCGTATCGATCTTTTCCTGGCTTTGTGTGTCGGGCATGACGATCACCGTCCGATAGCCGCGGGCGTTGGCCACCAGCGTGAGGCCGATGCCAGTATTGCCGGCCGTGCCCTCGACGATCGTGCCGCCCGGTGCCAGTACGCCCCGGCGCTCCGCGTCCAGGATGATGCCCAGTCCTGCCCGGTCCTTTACCGACCCGCCCGGATTCATGAACTCGGCCTTACCCAGGATCGTGCAGCCGGTGGCAGCGCTGGCGCGGGCGAGACGTATGAGCGGCGTGTTGCCGATCGCGCCAACCAGGCCGTCCTGGATTGTGGTCTGGGTCATGGTCAGGCACTTTCAACGAAATTGGGAGAGCGAACATGGTGGAGAACGTCACCCCGGACCAGGCCTATGCGGCGCTGAAGGCCGACCTGGGCGCGCGACTAGTGGATGTGCGGACGGATGCGGAGTGGACCTATGTCGGCCTGCCCGACCTATCAGCGACCGGGAGCGATCTGGTTTTGATCCCATGGCAACTATTCCCCAGCGGCCAGGTGAATGGCGCGTTCATGGACCAACTGCACGGCGCGGGCGTGGCAGAGGACGTACCGGTTTACTTCCTCTGCCGTAGTGGGGTGCGCAGCCTCGCCGCGGCCGGGCTGGCGGCGTCGCACGGGTTCAGCCGCACGTACAACATCACGGATGGGTTCGAGGGTCCGGCCGATCACCACGGGCACCGTGGCAGCGTAGCGGGATGGAAAGTGGCCGGCCTGCCCTGGGGTCAGCGGTAAGGGAGCGGCACCTATTTTGGAGCAACATTATTATGAGCCGCGGGACGGCCATCGGCTACCGCACGATCCGTTTAACGCCATCGTGGCACCCCGGCCGATCGGCTGGATTTCCTCACGGGGTGCGGACGGGTCGGTAAACTTGGCCCCGTACTCATTCTTCAACGCATTCAACTACGTCCCGCCGCTGATCGGCTTTTCCAGTACGTCGGTCAAAGATACGGTGAGAAACTGCCGGGAGACCGGCGAGTTTGTATGGAACCTAGTAACCCGGCCGATTGCGGAGGCGATGAACATCACAAGCGTGCCCGCGCCGTATGGCACGGACGAGTTCACGCTGGCCGGATTGACGCCGATCGCATCGACGCTGGTCAACGTTCCACGGGTCGCCGAGTCCCCGGTCCACTTTGAATGCAAAGTTTGCGACATCTACCCGCTGCGTGGCCATGCCGGCGCACCCGCAGGCGCATGGTTGGTCATGGGAGAGGTGATCGGAATCCACATTGCCAAGCATTTGCTAAAAAATGATCTGTTCGACACTTTTGGGGCAGACATTGTCTTGCGGGCCGGCGGACCCACGGCATACGGCGCATTATCGCCCGGGGCCCGTTTCGACATGCGTCGGCCGAAGGTCGTGTGACGCGTTAGGGAGTGTTGCTTTCGGGTCAGGAAAGAATTGTTTGTAGCGCTCCGTCCATTCTGGTGGCGACAACTGGGCAGGTGGGTGGCAAGGATAATCCAACTTACCAGCCGGAAGACGACCATGTGCGATAACCGCCCGTACCAATCTAGGCCTTCGGTTATGACCCCTGCTGGCGGTCTGCGCTGATGGCCGTCCCTAGCGTAAAGCGGCAGCTCTATGTTGACGCCTAT
>JAYVTX010000215.1:0-4287 GCA_043788425.1 Rhodospirillales bacterium | reverse complement strand
TGGAAGGGCGTGGACCATGCGAGCATTAGACTGTCTTCGTCGCACGTTCGAATTGCAAGACCCAGCCCACGCCCGGTTGCTACCCATGGAAGGCCTGCGCGGCGCGGCCGTTATCCTGGTGTTTTTGCAGCACTACACGCGCCAGGCCCAGCTTATCGGCCAGGCCCCTGGCCCAACAACGTTGATAACCGAAGTCTTTCGCCATTATGGTAATTACGGGGTCGAGCTGTTCTTTGTCTTGAGTGGCTATCTTATTTACGGCACTTTGATGAAAGGGAGAACCACTTTCCTCCTCTTCATGGCCCGGCGGGTACAGCGTATTTACCCGGCCTTTTTGATCGTATTTGCGGGCACTGTTGCGGTCCGTTTCCTGATCCCAGGTGGCATCCCGACCGAATTTGGGCCCGCACTGGTGCTGATTGCGGAAAACCTGCTTTTACTGCCGGGCATGTTGCCGATCACACGCATTGTCGAGGTTGCGTGGTCGCTCAGCTTTGAGATGTTTTTCTACATCGTCACGGCTGTTGTTGTGCTGGGTCTTCGGGCCGGACAACGGTCAAAACAGCTCCGACTTGGCGGCTTGTTCGTTCTGTGTGGGCTGCTGCTTGCGGCCGGCATGACGGGCGTCATCGACATCCAGTTCCGGGCGCTACCGTTCTTTGCCGGTATTTTCTTGGCCGAGGGGCTGGGCCGGCCGGTGCCGTCCTGGGCGGGGTGGGCCGCGCCGGCATTGGCATTTTCCGCGGCCCTAAGTCGGCCGTATCTGGGTCCAATCGAGCAGGTCCTGCAAACCGCCGGGTTTTTCTGCCTATGCGCCGTTTGCTTCCGCGACGCTGGTTTCGTTTCAATCTTTATGAGGCTCACGCCGCTGCGGTGGCTCGGCAACATGAGCTATAGCTACTACTTGCTTCACGGTATCGTTGTTCGCGTCGCGATGGTCGGCCTTGCGCATTTCGTGCCTGGTGAGCTGCCGGCATTGCTATTCTGGGCGCTCATGCCCGTCGCGTTCGCAGCGACGCTTGTACCCGCCGCGATATTGTTTGTGGTGGTCGAAAGACCGTTTTCCATCCGCCCCGCACGCCCGCACTCGGCACCAAGGGTTCGGCCGGCCTGAACTGCGCGTCCGCTGGCCTATCGCGGGCCTTGTCTGCCGCACTATATGTCGGTCATGCGAAGGACGTTCATCCTACCCGCTCTGCTGCTCGCCGGGTCCGCGGCTGCCGCGACCGTGGCCGAACCGCGCGCCCCGGCCGTGACGGTGATAAGCGCAGTGCGCGGCCCGATTGTAGAAACGGCGACCCTGACCGGCACCCTTGTCGCGCGGGAGGAGGTGATGGTCAGCCCACAGATTGACGGCTTGGCGATCACCGAGATCCTGGCGGAGGAGGGCGATCACGTCGATGTCCAGCAGGTACTGGCCCGGCTGTCGCATGGCGTGCTGGACGCCGGCATCGCCCAGAACACCGCCCAGCTTTCCCGTGCCGAGGGCGCGATTGCCCAGGCCCGCAGCCTGATCGCAGAAGTGCAGGCTAACCGGCAGCAGGCCGACCTGGCGTTCAACCGGACGCGGGAGCTGGTGGCCGGCGGCAATGCATCGCGCGAAGTGCTGGAGCAGCGTCAAGCGCTGGCCCAGACCGCCGGTGCCCGGGTCGAAAGCGCTAACAACGCCGTCCATGTGGCGGAGGCCGATCGCGCCCTGGCCATCGCGCAACGGCAGGAACTGCTGGTACGTCTAGCCCGGACAGAGCTGCGTGCTCCCGTGGCCGGGCTGATCAGCCGCCGGACGGCCCGCCTGGGTGCAGTCGTGACTGGCGGCGGTGACGCGTTGTTCCGCATTATCGAGGGCGGCCTGATTGAGCTGGAAGCCGATGTGCCCGAAACGCTGCTGGCCCGGCTGCGACCCGGCCAGACGGCTACGATCGACACCGTCACCGGCGCGCGGGGCGGCCACGTACGGCTGGTATCGCCGGAGGTCGGGCGCACGAACCGGCTCGGCCGCGTGCGGGTCGCGATCGATGGTGACGGGCTGGTCATCGGCAGCTTCGCCCGCGCCCGGGTCGAAACGGCGCGCCGCGATGGGGTCCTGGTGCCGCTATCGGCCGTGCTGTTCCAACCGGATGGGGCCGTGATCCAGGTCGTGCGGGACGGCGTGGTCGATAGCCGCCGGGTGAAAGTGGGCCTGCGCAGCGCCACCCAGGCGGAGATTATGGACGGCCTGGCGGAGAACGAGGCTATTGTCAGGGTATCCGGCACGTTCGTCCGCGCGGGCGACCGGGTTACGGCCGTGCCAGGGTTTGGGCAGGGACGATAGCGATGGCACTGAATATATCCGGTGCTGCGATCCGCAACCCGATACCGCCGCTGGTGCTGTTCGCCGTGCTGACGCTGCTGGGCGTGTGGGCATTCGGCGCGCTGCCGATCACGCGCAGCCCCAACATCGATATCCCGTTCGTGGCCGTAACCGTCACGCAACCGGGCGCAGCCCCCGCCGAACTAGAAGCGCAGGTTACGAAAAAGGTTGAGGACAGCGTCGCCAACGTGACCGGCGTAAAGCATGTCCAAAGCACGATCACGGATGGGCGCAGCCTGACCGCGATCGAGCTACGGCTGGAGGTCAGCAGCGACCGCGCCATCAACGACGTGCGCGATGCGGTGGCCAAAATCCGGTCCGACCTGCCGCGCGGCATCGATGAGCCGATCATCGAGCGGATCGACATCGTGGGCCAGTCCGTCCTGACATTCGCCGCGACCGCGCCGGGCATGACGGCCGAGCAGCTAAGTTGGTTCGTGGACGACACCGTGACCCGCGACCTGCAGGGCATCCGCGGCGTTGGCCGGGTGGAGCGCATTGGCGGCGTGACCCGCGAAATCCGGGTAACGCTGGATCAGGACCGTACTGCGGCTCTGGGCATCACAGCGGCAGACGTAAACCGGCAGTTGCGCGCGACCAGCGCGGACCTCAGTGGCGGCCGGGGTGAGGTTGGCGGCCAGGAGCAGGCCATCCGCACGCTGGCCGGCGCACGCACGCTGGACCAGTTGCGCGGGACCCGGATCGGGCTACCCGGCGGACGGGAGGCTCGGCTGGCCGACATCGCCACCATCACCGACGCCTATGAGGAACCACGCGACTTTGCCCGGCTGAACGGCACCACCCCCGTCGTCAGTTTTGCGATCTACCGGGCAAAGGGCGCCAGTGAGGTCACGGTGGCTGACGGCGTGCGGCAGCATTTGGAAAGACTGGGATCGGCCAACCCCGATGTGCAGTACACGCTGATCGATGACGGCGTACGGTCGTCGGTCGGCACGTATCTTTCGGCGATGCACGGCCTGTTGGAGGGCGCGCTGCTGGCCATCGTGGTGGTGTTCATTTTCCTACGAAACTGGCGGGCGACGGCGCTGGTGGCGGTGGCGCTACCGCTATCGGTTATGCCGGCCTTTGCTGTTATGCACCTGCTGGGCTTTAGCTTAAACTTCGTTAGCTTGCTGGCGATCACGCTGGTCACCGGTATCCTGGTCGATGACGCGATTGTCGAGATCGAGAACATCGTTCGCCACATGCGCATGGGAAAACGCCCGTATGAGGCGGCGGTCGAGGCAGCGGATGAGATCGGGCTGGCCGTCATCGCCATTACATTCACGATCATCGCCGTGTTCTCACCAGTTAGTTTCATGGGCGGGATCGCCGGGCAGTTTTTCAAGCAGTTCGGGCTGACGGTGGCCGCAGCCGTCATGGCGTCGCTGCTTGTGGCGCGGCTGATAACGCCGTTAATGGCCGCGTACCTGCTGGTGCCCGTCCGCACGGAGCATGCGCGTGAGGGGTGGGTAATGCGCGCCTACACCCGGTTCCTGGCCGCTACATTGCGGCATCGCGGGCTGACCCTGCTGGCTGGGCTGGTGACATTCGGCATATCGATCTGGTCCACGACGCTGCTGCCGACTGGTTTCATCCCGCCCCCTGATGAAAGCCGGACGACGCTGTCGATCGAGCTGCCATCCGGCTCGACCCTGGAGGACACGGCCCGCAAAACCGATGCGATCGCCGCCAATTTCCGCCAAATACCGGAGGTGACGAGCGTCGTGACCGTGGGCGGCACGACTCCCACGGGCGCCGGCAAGGAGATCCGCCGCGCCAAGCTGATCGTGAACCTGGTGCTGAAGGGGGACCGCCACCGGACGCAAAAACAGATCGAGGCGGAGCTGACCGACCGGCTGGCCACCATCCCCGACGTACGCGGCTGGTACGTGAACGACCGGGGCGAGCGGGAGCTGTCGGTGACGTTGCTGGGT
>JAYVTX010000214.1:0-3163 GCA_043788425.1 Rhodospirillales bacterium | reverse complement strand
CCCGCGTCACAGCCCTGGCCTCCGGCGACGCCTGGCTCAATCGCGGCAAGAACCTGCTGCTGTTCGGCCCGCCCGGTTCCGGCAAGACCCATATCTCGGCCGCAATCGGACGAGCCCTGGTCGAGAACGGCTACCGCGTGCTGTTCACCCGAACGACAGAACTCGTGCAGCGGCTCCAGACCGCACGCCAGGATCTCGCCCTGGAGGCCGCCATCACAAAGCTCGACCGCTACGACCTGCTCGTGCTCGACGACCTCTCCTACGTCCGAAAAGACCAGGCCGAAACGTCCGTCCTGTTCGAGCTCATCAGCCGCAGATACGAGCGACGCAGCATCCTCATCACCGCCAACCAGCCCTTTGGCGAGTGGAACAAGGTGTTCCCCGATCCCGCCATGACCATCGCCGCCATCGACCGCCTCGTACACCACTCGGTCGTCGTCGAGATGAACGTCGAAAGCTATCGCCAGCGCGCCGCCACAACACGCAAAGCACGACCTGCATCAAAGCCAATCGGGCCCACCACAGACCGCACTCCTGGCGAGCACGCCTGACAAAAACGACCTTGCCGCTTGCCAGCGACAATCTGGCGCGACAATCATTCGACCAAGCGCCGACGAATAACCATCCTGATCGCCGCGCAAGCCCATCCAGATTGTCGCGCTACACTAAGCCGAAATCCATGCGTTCTGCTGTGACCAGTAGCCATGGGCCGAGCCCGTCAGCACCGTGAGCCGCGCAGCATAGGAAGGTGGCCCCCGCGCGGGCGTATCATCACCGTGGTATGCTCTGTCAACGCCGGTCGAAAACTGAGCCACCGTTGGTGTGGGTCACCGGTTGAAAACTGAGCCACGCTGGCTGCAGTTATCGGGGTTCTGCCTTGGCTTTTGGCACGACGCCGCCTTTCCTCTTGTCGCGGAGCCGATAGCTGTCGCCACCGATCTGCACGACTGTCGCGTGGTGCATCAGCCGGTCGAGCATCGCGGCCGTCAGCACAGCGTCCCCCGCCAGGGCCTGGTCCCAACCGCTAAAGGTCAGGTTCGACGTCAGCACGATCGACCCGCGCTCGTAGCGCTTGGCAACCACCTGGAACAGCAAGTTCGCCTGGTCGCGTGACAGCGGCAGGTAGCCGATCTCGTCGATGATCAGCAGCCGATACATCGACACCGCCCGATGCAGCGCCTCCTTTAGGCGACCCTGCCGCTGCGCCACTTCCAGCAACAGCACCAAGTCGGCCGCGGTAACGAACCGCGTCTTGATCCCCGCCTGCGTCGCCAGATAGCCCAGGCTGATCGCCAGATGCGTCTTCCCCACCCCCGACGGACCCAGCAGGATGACGTTCTCCGCCCGCTCGATGAAGCTCAGCCCGGCGAGCTGCTGGATCTGCTGCCGCGGCGCGCCCACCGCGAACTCG
Source organism: Rhodospirillales bacterium (assembly GCA_043788425.1). GTDB lineage: Bacteria > Pseudomonadota > Alphaproteobacteria > Acetobacterales > Acetobacteraceae > JANPPS01. The sequence goes on along the minus strand of JAYVTX010000214.1, from coordinate 1,752 downwards.
AAGTCGAACTGGTCCAGCGTCTTGATCGCTGGAAACCCTGCCACCCGGGACAGCATCGTGCGCGCGCGGGCCCGGCGGGTGTCAAGCTCGCCGCGCAGCACCGTCTCCAGGAAATCAACGAACGACGCTTCGGTCTCAGCCGCTTTCTGGGCAGCGGCCGGATACTCGACCGCCACGCCGCTGAGCCGCAACTCCGTGCAAAGATGCGACAGACGCTCGTGCTGGAGGTTCACCCGACCACCTGCGGCGTCAGCAGCCCCTCATAGACGCTCAGCGGATGCTGGATCGTCGCCCTCTCCGGATGCCCTCTGCTTGCGCGCGCGACCGCGGCCGGGCGCGGCACCTCGCCTTGCCACAGCGCAGCGAGCGGCAGCAGGGCGCCCTGCTCCTCGCCGAGCAGCTCTGCCGGGATGCGATCCGTCGTGCCGTGCACCCGCATATTGGCCGTGTCGCGCAGCCATTTGCGCGCTTCCACGTTGGCCGTCGCTGCATCCACCTTGAGACCGAGCGGACGCAACCGGCTGTCCAACGGAACCCAGAAACTATGGCGCAGGTAGTGGATGAAGCGCTCGACCTTGCCCTTGGTCTGAGCCCGGTAAGGGCGGCACAGCCGCGGCAGAAAGCCGTGATGGTGGGCAAAGTCGCGAAACCCAGGCTGAAGCCGGTGCTTGCCCGGGCCATACGCGTCACGGCCGATCACCACGGTGCGCATGTTGTCGTAAAGCACCTCGTGCGGCGTGCCGCCGACGAACGCAAACGCCGCCTCGTGGCACGCCATCAACGTCTCAAGCCGCTCGTCGGTGACGAACTGCACGTAGGCTGTCCGGCTGTAACCCAACACAGCGACGAACACCGAAAGCGGGTCGCTCCCGCGCCGGATCACCGCCCAGTCCACCTGCATCTGTCGGCCAGGCTTCGTCTCGAACCGCACCACCGGCTCAACCGGCAAGACGGGCCGCAGCATGGCGAGGTGCTCCCGCAGAATGGTAATTCCGCCCGTGTAGCCCCGCGCCCGCAACTCGCCCAGCAGCACCGTGCCCGGCAGCCGCTCCGGATGGGCCGCGGTCATCCGCTCTGACACGAACGCCTTGTGGGCATCCAGCTTGCCCGGCACCGCGGGCCGCGCCGTGTAGACCGCGTCGCCCTCCCGCTTGAGATGACGCTCGACCGTGTTCCGGGAATGCCCAGTGCGCCGGGCAATCTCCCGAACGCTCACACCCTGCCGCTTCAATATCCGCATTTCCATCACGCCCTCCGCCAGAACCACAGGCCCCTCCGGCAAAAAGCTTCACACTAACCAAATGGCTCAGCTTTCAACCGGCGGGGTGGCTCAGTTTTCCAGCGGTGGCGGCACCCTAGCAGAGCTGAACAACGGCGCGATCCGCGAGCTGGTCACCGACCTGAACAACCGCCCCGTGCGCCACCTCGGCACCAGCCGTCGCGTGTTGTTCGAGGCGATCGAGCGTCGGGCCCTGCTGCCGATGCCAGACAAGCCGTATGCCTACGCGGAGTGGCGGCGCTGCCGGGCGGGCCTGCATTACCACGTCGAGATGCATGGACATTTCTATTCGGGGCCCCGAGGAGCGTACGTTTTGCCGCCGCCGCTACGAAATGCGCAAGGTCGTCATCCAATAGCCAGGACTTCAGGTCCGGCGGAAGCAGGAGAGCCTGGTCGCGGGTTGTAGGTCGGGTCCCTGGACGTGGTGTAGGGGCTGTGGGTAAGTCGCCTGCCGTAGCGACCGTCGAGAGTCT
>JAYVTX010000213.1:0-16642 GCA_043788425.1 Rhodospirillales bacterium | reverse complement strand
GACATCCAGTCTGGCACCAGCGCCTTTTTGACGCTGACATTCGACGAGTAGAACAAGCGCCAATCGTACCAGGAATAGGCAGTCATGCTGCGGAAGCCGAACTGCTGCTCACCTTCGCCCTGGACATGGTTCATGACCGCGTTGACCTCCATGTCGGGGCGGTCCGGCCAGCCGATCCGTCCGAGGACGGCGGTGCCGATTTCAGGAAAGCGCGTGTGGGCGGCGGCGTGGATGGCGAGGAATTCGTCGCCGGGCGGGCTGACATCGTCGCCGGTAAAAACCAGTAGGCGGCCACGCGCCATGGTTGCGGCCAAATTGCGCGCCCGCGCCGGCCCGCCATTATCGACCCGGTGCGTGACCAGCGCCGGATGCTGGGCGGCCAAGCGCTTCAGTCGATCGGGCGTGTCGTCCCGCGACCCGTCATCGACGACCACAATCTCGGCCTGCACATTGCGGGTGCAGGCCAGCAGCCGCAGCAACGTTGCCTCCAACACGGCGCCGCGGCTGTACGTGGGCAGGATCACCGTCAAGTCGATCGACCCGTGCAGCGCCGGTTTGGACAGTTCTGGAGTTGGCAGCATGGGTGGCAGCGGGGCCGGGCGTGTCGGGGGTGGGGGCGGCAGATCGGCGGGTGCGGCGCGCTGCGGTGCAGGCGCCTCGCCCAACACAGCCTCAGCTGGGTCTGGATACAATGTTTCGCCCGCGCCGGTCACCGCTACGGCGTGGCGTGTACCGTCGAAATAGGCGGGCGGGATCGCGATTTGGAAGCCGTGGTGACCGTCCCCAACGCCTGCGTCGCGCAGGTCTTGCCGGAACTCGTTCGCCCGACCGTGGGCGACAGGAACACCATCGATCACCAGCGTGACGTCGACGGTTCCATCGGACGCCGTGACCGCCCACCCGGTAACGTACCCGCCGCCTGTGGTATCGACGTGTCCCCGGATTTCGTTTGCGGTCACGTTCATACCTTTGTTTCGTAATACCTTGTGGGCCTAAATCAGCAGTCTGAGAAGTCGTCGGCCAGGCCTAATCCAGCGTTCGTTCCCACCGGTGTTCGTCTCTCCCGGTGCCCGTTTCCACCAGTGACCGCCTCCACCGACGTCCGTCGCCACCACCGTACCGTGCGCGCCAGACCGTCAGGCCAGGCAATCTGAGGCGTCCAGTCCGTGCGGGTCTGTAGCAGCACGTTACTTAGAATATTACTAGCCACACCGGCATGTTTGTCGGTCCGAAACCGGACAGGGTGTTCCACACCTAGCTGGGCGAGTACGTCTGCCACGACGGCACGGGTCTGTAGCCCCACGCCCGACGAGACGTTGACCGCCATACCCCCGGGCAACAGCCCGGCCGCCAGCAGCCCCGTGGTTGCATCGTCGATGAACAGGTAATCGCGCACGGTCGTCCCGTCACCCCAGATCTCAATCGGCTCACCCGATTGCACGCAGGCAGCGACGGTTGCAATCAAGCCCTGTCCGCGCCGGTTTACCTGGCCCGGCCCGTATGGATTAGACAACCGCGCGACCACGCACGCCACCAGGCCCATACGGTTCACCGTCCAGGCCATCTCCTCGGCCAGCAGCTTTACGGCGCCATACCGGGAGCGGGGGCACAGGGCGTGCGATTCCGCCATCGGTGTTGCGTCGACTGGATCGCCGTAGACGGTACCGCCGGACGACACCAGTACGACCCGGCCCACGCCGGCGCGGCAGGCAGCCTCCAGCACAACAGCGGTAAGACGTAATTCGTCCATGGCCAGCCCATCGTGCAGGGCAGCAATTCCGGTGGGGGTGCCGCGCCCGGCGGCGTGGATCAGGATCGACACCCCGTCGAGATGGGCGGCGAGCGCTGCTTCCGTCTCGATCCGAGCGGGGATGGCGGTCACGCAGGGGCTGCTGACGGTGCCGGGTCCGATTGCTAAAACCTCGGCCCCGTGTTGGCTGGCAGCCCGGCACAGTGCGGCCCCGATGAACCCGCCGGCGCCCGTGATGGCAATACGCTGGCCGGCAATGTTCAGCATCAGGCGGCAGCCAACATCAGCCTGGCACCAGCGCGGGCGTGGCACTGGCCAGCGCCTCCTCGGCGGTAAGCCAGGCGGCTTCGGCATCATCTAGCGCGTGGGCGATCGCACCTAGGCGTTGCTGCAGCTGCGTTACCTCCGCGCCTGGGCTGGCATACAGCGCCGGATCGGCCATACGAGCCTGGATCGTATCCCGCTCCGTCTCCAGCCGGGTGATGGTGGCCATAGCGGCTTGCACGTGCCGGCGTAGCGGGGCCAGGGCAACCCGCGCCTCCGCCCGGTCACGGCGGTCGTCACGGCGATTGGGCGTGGCGTCGGACCGCGCCGGGCGGGACCGTTCGGCCAGCAGGGCGCGGTAATCGTCCATGTCGCCGTCATAGGTCCGCACCGTGCCGTCGCCCACCAGCCACAGCCGATCCGCTACCAGCTCCACCAGATGCGGATCGTGGGTGATCAGCAGTACTGCCCCCTGATAATCGGCCAGCGCCCGCACCAACGCGTCCCGGGCGTCCATGTCCAGATGGTTCGTCGGCTCGTCCAAAATCAACAGTCCCGGCGCGTCCCGGGTCGCTAGCGCCAGCAGCAGCCGCGCCTTCTCACCGCCTGATAGCGCGCCGGTGGCGGTGTCGGCCCGGTCGGCGTCCAGGCCAAACCGCGCCAGCTGGGCGCGTACCTGGGGCGGTGTAGCGTCCGGCAAGGCGCGGGCCATGTGATGGACTGGGGATTGGTCCAGTACCAGCTCGTCCGTTTGGTGCTGGGCAAAGTAGCCAACCCGCAATTTCGGATGGCGGCGCAGCGTGCCGGCCAGCGGTGTCAGCCGGCCCGCCAACAACTTCGCCAGCGTGCTTTTGCCATTACCGTTGGCACCCAGCAGCGCGATGCGGTCCTGCATATCGACCGTCAATGACAAGTTCGACAGAATGACCGTGTCGCCATATCCGGCGCTGACGCGATCGAGGACCAATATCGGCGGTGCCAGCTTAGTAGGCTCGGGAAAGGCAAAGCGGGTGGGTGCCGCCTCGATCACCGCATCCAGCACTGGCAGCTTCTCCAGCGCCTTGATCCGGGCTTGCGCCTGCCGGGCCTTTGTCGCCTGCGCCCGGAACCGGTCGACGAAGGCCTGCATGTGCGCGCGCTGGGCGGCGATGCGCTGAACGGCGCGGCCCTGCTGCATGGCATGTTCGGTGCGGATCCGGATAAACTCATCATAGCCGCCGGGCGTGAGGCTGAGCTTCTGCTGGTCCAGATGCGCAATCGCCTGCACGGCCCGGTCCAGCAGACCGCGATCGTGACTGACGATAACGCAGGCGCCCGGAAACCGCGACAGCCAGGTTTCTAGCCACAGCGTCGCTTCGAGGTCGAGGTGGTTCGTCGGCTCGTCGAGCAGCAGCAGGTCCGGCCCCGCAAACAGGGCTGCGGCCAGGGCCACCCGCATGCGCCAGCCGCCGGAGAAGCTATCGACCGGGCGGGCCTGCTTTTCGGCGTCAAAGCCCAGCCCAGCCAGGATCGTGGCCGCGCGGGCCGGGGCAGCGTCGGCCCCGATCGCGCGCAGGCGGTCATGCACCTCGGCCAGGCGCGCGCCGTCGCTGGCCGTTTCCGCCTCGGCCAACAACGCCAGGCGTTCGGGATCGGCAGCCAGGACGGTTTCCAGCAACGATTGCGGGCCGGAGGGAGCTTCCTGCTTCACCTGTGCCAGACGGGCCCGGGCGCTCAGGGTGATGTCGCCGCCATCGATGCCAAGCTCGCCCGCGATGGCTTTTAGCAGCGTGCTTTTGCCGGCTCCGTTACGGCCGACGAGGCCCACGCGTGCGCCAGCGTCGATCCGTAGCGACGCGCCGTCCAGCAGCGTGCGGCCGGCCATGCGAATTGTGACGTGGTCCAGGGTTAGCAGGCTCATACCGCCCATGTAGTCGGAGTGGGGTAGAGATGTCAGCCCCGTTGGCGTGCGCACCCCGGGTCGCACAGGCGCACCATCGTGTGCTGCACGTCCTGCTTGCCGCACTTGGTGCATCGCAGGCTGTCCATCGCGAATTCGATCAGATGCAGCTCACCCCAGCGGCGCAGCAGCGCGTCGAGCGGCAGGGCGCTCTGATGCCCGCAGCCCTGACATTTCGCGAGGCGGATCCAGCCCGGCGCCGTCTGCTTCAAACTGCCCAGGCGGAGTTGGCGGTTTCGATCTCCCATAAAAAGAACGTAAACAGAACAAGGTGGAGAGTCGAGATGCCTTGGTTGCCCAATCCACCCCATTGCCCTACAGCCGCGCCGACCAGCTTAGGAGCCTGTAATGCCCATCGAACACACACTTAGCATTCTAAAGCCCGACGCCACGCGCCGTAACCTGACGGGTAAGATCAACGCCGTTTATGAGGAAGCAGGCCTGCGTATCGTCGCGCAAAAGCGCGTGCAGCTGAGCCAGGCGCAGGCGGAGGCGTTCTATGCCGAGCATAAGGAGCGCGGGTTTTTTGCTGGTATGATCGCCACCATGATCGGCGGTCCGGTCGTGCTGCAGGTCTTGGCTGGGGCAGACGCAATTACCCACCACCGCAAGGTCATGGGCGCCACAAACCCGGCCAACGCCGAACCCGGAACGATCCGCAAGCTGTTTGCCGAGAATATCGAGGCAAACTCCGTCCACGGGTCCGACAGCCCGGCGTCGGCTGCACGGGAGATCGCGTACTTCTTTGCCGGGACGGAGATCGTCGGCTGATCCGGCTACTACATATCGCCGCGTGCTGCGCGGTACTGGCCGGGTGCGCGGATGAACGGATCACACTTAAACCCCCGCCGGGTCCGCCGGCGGGGATAGATGGGCGGTATCGCGGTACCGTGCGGCTGGTGCGGGCCAACGACAGATCGTGCCCCCGCAGCGGCCCGCGGCTACTGCAGATCACGGGCGGGCGGATCGCGCTGTCGTACAACGCCGGCCCCCGACAACGGCAGGAACTGGCCACGACAGTGAATGGCGACGGCAGCATCCGCGCCAGTGACGGCGTGGGTACGATGGAGGGCCAGGTGGCCGATGGCAGCCTAGACCTGACCATCGCCAGTGGAGTGTGCGAGCATCGCTGGTCGATGACCCACGTGCCGTAATCCCGGCAATCAAACTTGGCGCGGGCTGCTTTTGGGAGCGGCCGCGCCTGGACCTGCGCTGATGCAACGTATCACGTTTTATCCAGGGTTTGGCGGACCACGCAGTTACCGCGCCCGGCCGCAATGGTCAGGGCGAAGCTTCCGTCTGGCCCAACCGTTACGTCAAATTGGGCGTTCGGTCCGAACCGGCGGGTGAACGTCCGGCCCTTGATCATTAGTTCCGACGCTCCGCGGCCAGGGCAGGAACCAGTGTTGCTGTACGTACCGGCATAGTGACCGTCCACGTCTTCGGCCCAGGCAGGTTGCGTTTCGAGCCCTGCGAACAACGCGACGATGCAGGCCGCGGTGCCGACTGACTTCTTCATTGGTGCCTCTCCATACACAAGCCGGGGGAAAGGCTTATAACCACAGCACAACGACCGACGTTGCGCCAACGGTTTGATGGTCCGATCGACCGGCAGGTATTACGTTTGGAGACCGCGAAGAACCTTACCGCGGAGTAGTTGGCGTGCCCGGCATTGGCGTCCCGCCGGGCACGCTGCCTGGCATTGCGGGCATGCCCTGGAGCATTGCCGGCATCCCGCCTGGCATCCCGCCTGGCATCCCGCGTGGCATCCCGCGTGGCATCGCCGGCCTGCCGCCCTGCATGCTTGGCGTGGCCGGCATCGCTGCCCGTTGGGCTGCGCCCTGCTTCGCTGCCTCTACGAAGCGGCCGCAGATAGCCTGCTCAGTCGTTTTAGCCTGGATTGCCATTTGCGACAGCGCCGTATTTCCGCTTGGACCGAACATGAAGTCCGCCCGGCCGTCAGCCTCGGCCTTGGCATAGGCGGCTTCGTCCGATCCGACCGTTTCGGCCATGCTTTTCCGAACCAGGTCCACATCGGACTGGCTGGACCATCCGTGGCTTTGCCAATACTGCATCAATCCGGTTTGGTTCGCGGCCGCCGATTTCGCCATCCCGGTGAACTCCGTCTGCCCGACAGTGACGTTGGCGCACGACATAAATACGACGGCGATTAGGACGGCGCGAGACTTAAGGGATCAACTCCCGTTTTGCAGCGAACGCCGCCAGGTCTGGGAGAGTTGCCGCGGTTTTGGGTGGTGAATCGGCCCCGAGTTACCTCAGGAACACCAGCATCCCGACCAGCAGCACCGCAATCGCTACGGTCGCGATTGTCGTGGCCCCCGTGAAACTCGACCAGAACTTGTTTCGTTCTGCCATGAAGCTCGCATCGATCTCATCTGTCGGCGGTGCGGCGTCAGCGGCTGGGTGGGTGTCGGCCATAATGGGTGTTCCGCGGAGTTGCTGACGGCGTTCTACCCGGGGGCGGTCGCGACGGGCAAGGGGTTCATGAGCACAGCCCCTGACGCCGGCGTCAATGCCGTGCCGCCTGTGACGCTGGCCAACACGGCGGGATAGAGCCGGTGCTCCTGCACCAGTACCCGCGCCGCCAGCGTATCCGGCGTGTCATCCGGCAGGACCGGGATCGCGGCCTGACCCAGTATCGGGCCGTCATCCATGGTGTTCGTCACCCAATGCACGGTGCACCCATGCAGCCGTGCACCGGCGGCCAGCGCTCTTGAGTGGGTATGCAGGCCGGGAAACGCTGGCAGCAGGCTCGGGTGGATATTAAGCATGCGTCCGGCCCAGGCACCCACCAGCCAGGGCGTCAGCAGCCGCATATAGCCGGCCAGGCACACAAGATCGATCCCGCGGGTGGTCAGTTCGTGGTGGATCGCGGCCTCATGCGCGGCGCGGTCGGGGCCGTGCGGGCGATGGTCGACCGCCACAGCCTCTACTCCGCGGGCGCGGGCGCGGGCCAGGCCGTGGGCGTGCGGGCGATTGGACAGCACGAGCGCGATCTGGGCACCCCGTCCAGGGTTGGCGGCCAGGGCAAGCATGTTGCTACCACCGCCACTGATGAGGACCGCAACGCGCGTTAGGGGGCGCGTCACGCCAGCCAGTCGCCCGGCGGCTCGAACCGCACGCCGTCACCGGGTTCGATGGTGCCGAGGATGAACGGGCTCTCCCCAGCGTCTACTAGCATTCTCATGGCGGCCGCCGGATCCGACACCACCAGCGCCATGCCGACGCCGCAATTGAACACTCGCAGCATCTCATCTGCCGCAACGCCGCCCTGCTGCGCAAGCCAGCGGAACACCGGCGGCAATGGCCATGGAGTCAGGGCCGCACCCAGCCCCGCAGGCAACACCCGCGGCAGATTGCCCGGAAGCCCACCCCCGGTGATGTGCGCCGCCGCACGCAGCAGCCCGGCGGAATGAAGTGCCAGTAGCGGGGCGACGTAGATGCGCGTCGGCGTCATTAGGACGTCACCCAGCGTCGCGCCCATAAACGGCCCATCCCAGCCCAGCCCCGACGCGGCCACGATCCGGCGAACCAGAGAAAAACCGTTGCTATGAATGCCGCTACTGGCGAGACCGATCAGCGTGTTCCCTACCACGACGCTAGCCGGAAGCAGCGACCCACGCTCGGCTGCGCCCACTGCGAACCCGGCCAGGTCATAGTCGCCGGCGGCATATAGGCCGGGCATCTCCGCCGTCTCACCCCCAACCAGGGCGCAGCCGGCCTGGCGGCAGCCATCGGCGATGCCCGCCACGACGGTTGCGGCCTGCTCCACATTCAACGAGCCGGTGGCAAAATAATCCAGGAAGAACAATGGTTGGGCACCCTGTACCACCAGGTCGTTGACGCACATCGCCACCAGGTCGATGCCGACGGTCGCGTGCCGCCCGGTATCGATCGCGAGCTTCAATTTCGTGCCGACCCCGTCGGTCGTGCTGACCAGCACCGGATCCGTGAACCCGGCCGCACGCAGGTCAAACAGTGCGCCAAACCCACCCAGCCCGCCCATCACGCCCGGTACAGTTGTGCTGCGGGCCAGCGGCTTGATCCGTTCGACCAGCGCATCCCCCGCCACAATATCTACGCCGGCGTCGCGGTAGGTGAGCGTCATGCTGAATCCTTGGTGGCGCGGCCCTGTTCGGCTACGGTCCGGGCATGCAGGTCGATGCACCGGACAGAACCACACCGCGGGCGGAGCCGCAACGCGTGCCCGCGCCGATTGCCGTATCGATCCCCGTCGTAACCGCGCGCCAGGCCACGCAGTTGCAGCGGCTGGGGTTGCTGATGGCGCTGCTGCTGGCCTCGTACTGGGCGCTGACGACGTTCGCCTCCATCCTGCTGCCCTTCGTCGTAGCGGCGGGGATTGCCTATTTCCTCGATCCGCCCACGACCCGGCTGGCACGCTCCGGCGTTCCCCGTGGCGCGGCGGCGCTGCTGATGATTTTGGCCCTCGTGCTCGGCGGGCTGCTGTTTGCGCTGCTGCTATACCCGCTGGTGCTGGCGCAGTTGGGTCTGTTGCTGGGCCGTGCGCCACAATATGCCAACGCCGTCCGCGACTGGGCTGGCGAATTGATGCTGGCGCTGCAGGCGCGGCTTGGTTCCGAGTACGTCGACAACAAATTGCGTGATCTGGTCGGGCTGCAGGCCGGGTCGATGTTGGGCTTCGCGGTGGGTGCGCTACGGCAGATTGTGGGCGGCGGCTTTGCGCTGTTCAACGTACTAAGCCTCGTGGTCGTCACCCCCGTCGTGTCGTTCTATCTGCTGCGGGATTGGCGCCGGGCGGTGGCGCTGGTCGATAGTTGGGCGCCCCGCCGCTATGCCGGTGTGCTGCGCGATCAGGCGCGGGAGGTGGACCGGATTCTAGCCGCCTGGCTGCGGGGGCAATTGCTCAGTTGCGCGGCGCTGGCCGTGTTTTACGCGGTAGCGCTGTCGGCAGTGGGTCTCGATCTGGGGCTGGTCGTGGGGCTGGCGTCGGGGTTCCTGTCGTTCATCCCTTATGTGGGCAGCATCGCGGGCGGTGTCGCCAGCATCGGCCTGGCGTTTGCGCAGTTCCCCAACTGGAACGGTGTGGCGTGGGTGGGGGGCGTGTACGTGCTGGGCCAGTTGCTGGAGGGGTATGTCATCTACCCGCGGTTCCTGGGCGACCGGGTGGAGCTGCATGCCGTTTGGGTCATTTTTGCGCTGTTTGCCGGTGGGGCCGCGTTTGGGTTCCTGGGCGTGCTGATGGCAGTGCCGGTTGCGGCCGCTATCGGAGTGCTAGCCCGCTACTGGTTACGCCGCTATCTGACCAGCCCCGTCTATCTGGACGCGCCGCCGGGTGAGTGATGCACGCGTCGGTCAGTTGCCGCTACCGTTCACGCCCCGCCCCGACTATGCCATGTTGCCGCTAATTGCCCATGCGGGATTGGACCAGGCGCAAACCTGGCTTGGGCGCACGGACTGGCAGCGCCTGGCACTGTGGGGTGACGCGGGAACGGGTAAAACCCACCTGCTACACCACTGGGCGGCCGCACACGCCGCAACGATCATCGCCGGCCAGGAGCTGACCTGGCCCGCACCGGCCGGGCCGCTGGCGATCGATGAGGGCGACGGCGCGCCGGTTATGGCGCTGCTACATACGCTGAATGCAGCGGCCGAGGCGGGTGCGCCAGTTTTACTCACGGCCCGGGAACCGCCGGGGCGGTGGCCGGTGCACTTACCCGACCTGCACAGCCGACTGTCAGCGACGTTCTCCGTCCAGCTGCTAGCCCCCGATGACGGGTTCAGGGCGCGGCTGTTCCGCCGATTGCTGGACGACCGCCAGCTTCACGTCTCGGCATCGGTGCAGGCCTGGCTGCTTACCCGCCTTCCGCGCAACCCGGCAGTCCTGCGTGAGGCCGCTGCCCGGCTGGATTACGCCGCCCTGGCCGCCCAGCGCGCGCCCAATCGGGCCATGGCCGCCGCCGCCCTGGCACCGCTGCTAGATGATACGTCCATGGCCGATTTGTCCGACGCCTCGCCCGCCGGCACCGAACCGGGCTAAGAACCGGTATGGACGCACTCCCGGTTATCCCCGCTATCGCTGTTGACAGCCCAGACCGGTTCATCAACCGGGAGCTGTCATGGCTCGCCTTCAACCACCGGGTCATGGAGGAGGCGGAGAACGAGCGCCACCCGTTGCTGGAGCGGCTGCGGTTTATCAGCATCAGCGCCAGCAACCTGGACGAGTTCATCAGCGTGCGGATCGCCGGCCTGATCGGGCAGGCGAAGGCGGGGGTGGCCGTACTCAGCGCCGATGGCCGGACGCCCGCACAGCAGTTGGGCGTAATCCAACCGCAGGCCGAGGCGCTGATGCAGGACCAGCAGCGCGTATGGCGGGACGTGCGGGCCCAACTGGCTGACGCCGGGCTGACGCTATGCGATGCAGCGCGGCTAGGCGCCGACGATCGCGCCTGGCTCGATACCTATTTCATGGACCGCGTTTTCCCCGTCCTGACACCGCTGGCGATCGACCCGGCGCATCCGTTCCCGTTCATTCCCAACATGGGCCTGGTCATGGTGCTGAAGCTGCAGCAGGGCGAGGAGGGGATGAACGCCCTGATCCCGCTGCCCGGCCTGATCGAGCGCTTCGTCCGCCTGCCGCCCGCGCCATCCGGCCCCGCAATCCGGTTCGTGCTGCTGGAGGAGTTGGTGAGCCTGTTCCTCGATCGGCTGTTTCCCGGCTACGGCGTCATCGGCCGGGGGATGTTCCGGGTCATCCGCGACACGGGCGTCGAATTCGAGGAGGAGGCCGAGGACCTCGTTCGCAGTTATGAAACCGCGCTGAAACGCCGCCGCCGGGGCGTGGCGATTCACCTGAGCGTTGACGCCGCCATGCCGCCCGACCTGCGCGCGCTGGTGATCGACGAGTTGGGCGTCGATGAGCACGAAATCCCGGGTGAAGAGATCGTGGTGCAGGACGGCATCCTGGGTGCGGCCGACCTGAAACAGATGATCGTCGACGACCGGCCCGACCTACTATTTCCACCCTATACCCCGCGCTTCCCCGAACGTATCCGCGACTTCAACGGCGATTGTTTTGCGGCCATCCGGGCCAAGGACATCATCGTCCACCACCCGTTCGAAAGCTTTGATGTCGTGGTGCAGTTCCTGCGCCAGGCCGCCGCCGATCCAAACGTCGTGGCGGTTAAGCAGACGCTGTACCGCACCAGCCGCGACAGCCCGATCGTAAAGGCCCTGATCGAGGCGGCGGAGGCCGGTAAGTCCGTGACCGCCATGATCGAACTGCGCGCAAGGTTCGATGAAGAGGCCAACATTCGCCTGGCCCGCACGATGGAGGCGGCGGGCGTGCAGGTGGTATTCGGGTTCACCGAGCTAAAAACCCATGCCAAACTCAGTCTGGTGATCCGGCGAGAGGGCGCGGCCATGCGCTCCTACGCCCATTTCGGCACCGGCAACTATCACCCGATTACAGCCCGGATCTACACAGACCTCAGCTTTTTCACCTCCGACCCCGACCTGTGCCGGGATGCGGCGCGGCTGTTCAACTACATGACCGGCTATGCCCGGCCGGAGCGGATGGACAGCCTGGCTTTCAGCCCGTTGACGACCCGCTCCACCTTGATGGCCTTGATCGAGGCGGAGGTTGCGCACGCCCATGCCGGCCGCCCAGCGCATATCTGGCTGAAGATGAACAGCCTGGTGGACGCCGGCCTGATCGACGCGTTGTACCGGGCGTCTGGCGCCGGGGTGCAAGTAAAATGTGTCATTCGCGGCATTTGCTGCCTGCGCCCGGGTGTGGCTGGTTTGTCGGAGAACATCCGGGTCAAAAGCATCGTCGGGCGATTTTTGGAGCATGCCCGCATCTACGCCTTCGGTAACGGCCACAAACTGCCGGGCCGGCATGCACGCGTGTTCATCAGCAGTGCGGACTGGATGGCGCGCAACATGGATTGGCGGGTCGAGACGCTGGTCCCGATCCATAACCGCACTGTTCAGGCGCAGGTGCTGGATCAGATCATGGTGACGAACCTGAAAGACACGCTGCAAAGCTGGGAGTTGGACGCGGCGGGTGCCTGGACGCGCCTGGCCCCCGGGCCGCGCCCCATCTCGGCCCACGACTACTTTATGACCAACCCATCGCTGAGCGGCCGGGGCAGTGCGCTGAGTGCCAGCCACGCGCATGCCCCGGTCCGCCGCGCCGATCCGGTCAACCAGGATTGACGGGCGCATTGGCACCGCTGCTGCCCCGTTGCGCGGTGGTGGACCTTGGCTCCAACTCGGTCCGGTTGGTGGTCTATGAGGGGCTGGGCCGTAACCCGCTTGCGATTTTCAATGAAAAGGCCGTGCTCCGCTTAGGGCGAGGCCTGGCAAGCACCGGCCGGCTGAACGCCGACGCGATCGTCCCGGCACTGCGCGTCATGGCCCGCTACGCTGCAATCGCCCGCGCCATGGAAGCCGACCCATTCGAGGTGCTGGCCACCGCCGCCGTCCGCGACGCCAGCAACGGCGCCGATTTTCGGGCGGCGCTCGAAAGTTCGATACCCGGCCTACGTTTCCGCGTACTGACCGGGGCCGAGGAAGCTGGATTGTCCGCCGATGGGGTGCTGTTCGGCATCCCAGACGCCCGCGGCATCATGGCCGATATTGGCGGTGGCTCGCTGGAGGTCGTGCGGCTGGGTACGGCGCGGCAGTCGGTCAGCCTGGGGCTGGGTGTGATCAAGCTGGCCGACCGGTCGGATGGCGACCCGATCCGGGCCCGGGCGATTGCCGATGCGGACCTTGCAGCCGTGCCGTGGCTGGGCGAAGCCGCGGAGCAGTCATTGTACCTGGTTGGCGGCGCGTTCCGGGCACTGGCACGCATTCACATGATCGGTGCCAACTACCCGCTGAATATCGTCCATCATTACACGATCGGACGCGATGCGGCGCGGGAGCTGGCGGACCGCGTGCTGGATGCACCGCGGCGGGGGGAACGGCTGGCCGGTGCGCCGCGCCGCCGGGCAGAGGACCTGCCGATGGCCGCGATCGTGCTGCGCCGGTTACTGCGCCAATCCGGTGCGGCGGATGTTGTATGGAGTGCCAATGGAATTCGCGAGGGCTGGTTTATGCGCCAGGTTCCCCCATCCGAGCGGGCGCGGGAGCCGGTGCTGGCCGCCGCGCAAGAGATTGCGACCCGGTATGGCCGCGACCAGAAATTGCCCGCTGTCCTGTATGCCTGGACGTCGGCGCTGTTCCCCGATGAACCGGCCCGCGCCGCCCGGCTACGGCTGGCTGCATGCTGGCTCAGCGATTCCGGGGCGCACGACCATCCGGAATACCGGGCGGAGCAGGCGTTCCTACGTATCTTCCATCAGCCCAGCGTGGCGATCGACCACCCGGCCCGGGCACAGCTCGCCCTGACGGTGGCCGTGCGGTACGAGGCGGAGCCGGACGCGGCGTTCCTGGCCCCAGCCCGGGCGCTGCTGGACGCGGACACGCAACGCCGGGCGGAGGTGCTCGGGACCGCCCTTCGGCTAGCGTACGTCTTATCAGCCGGGACTACGGCGCTGCTGGCCGGGGTCAACCTGCGGCTGGGCAGCGGCCGGGCTGGGCTGCGGCTGGCGGCAGGGGCGGGGGTATTCGCTGGCGACGGGGTACAGCGGCGTCTGGATCGGCTCGCTTTGGCACTGGGGCTGGCGGCCGAGCCAATTGGATGACATCCGCTGCTCTACCGCCGCTCGTACGTCCCGATGACCTGGCCAAACCCAACCACGTGCCCAGCCATCGCCCGCACGAGTGCTCCTCGGCCCGGGGGTATGGCGAAGTGCAAAACCGTGTTCAACGCAAAGACCTGAAACACATAGCGGTGCGCGCCGTGCCCGGGTGGCGGCGCCGGGGGCAGCCAGCCGGTCAGGCCAAAGCCGTTCCGGCCGCACCGCCAGCCACCGGGTGATATACTGCGCAGGCGCCGCGGCACCTCACCCTCGTCCAAACGGTCCAACGTCGCATCGCCGTACACAACCATATGGGTTAGGGGACGCGGCGCGGGAATATCCGCGTCCTGCACCAGAACCACCACGCCCCGTGCGTTGGCTGGCAGGCCGGACCACGTAAGGGCGGGTGACACTCCTGCACCATCGGCCGTGAACCGCTGCGGCATAATCCCACTGAATGAAGGACTGCGAACAACCAGCGGCACCCCAGCCCGGGTGGTCGATCCCGCCAGCTTTACCAGTCCCGGGCGAATAGGACGCAGCGTTCGGCCAATTAGATGCAGGGCGGCGTGGAACATACTATTCTCACTCGGGCTTAAACACTTCGGTTACCTCAGCCGCGATGACACCCAGCTTCGAAACGATGGTGCGGTTCAGCATCGACCCGTCTTCCTGCAGGTACCACCACTGCGCCATGGTTACGTTCTTCAACGCATTGCCGGGCTCGAGGGCGAGCGTCCATTCCCAATGGAACGCGCGCCCGGCGGCGGTGCCGATGGCGGTACCCACCATGTCGTTGGCCGTCGCCTCGAACCGGCCGGCGCCCAGGGATCGCAGGGTCCAGCGCCGGGTCTGCTGCGGATCCGTGCCGATTTGCAATGTTTGAACCATCGTCAGGCCGTCGCTGGAAGCAGTGCCGGTGCAGTCGGTCGTGACGATTGCCGTGGGCTCGCCGGACCGGTTTTCCATCACCCCCCATGAGCGGACGTGTCCGGTGAAGAACCGCACGGGATCGAAAGCTGGGCCGGGAATGTCGGCCGGTTGCAGCGCCGGGCTGCAACCGCCGAGCAGGAGGGCCAGGCCCACCGCCCGCCAGAGGCGCGTCATGTACCTGGCGTGTTCGAGCGGCTGGCGGCGGGACCCGGTGTGGCCATGCCCTGGCAATCCTTGGTCGTGTCTTCCAGCTCCACCGTCGTCTCCCGCGCCTCGATCGCAGGTTCTTTCAGCATGGCTTGGTGAGCTTCGGTTGCCGGGCGGTCGACGGGTGTACGGCGAACGTTGATCCGCTCCTCATGCAAACGGACCTGCTCCTCGACCGGGCGCTCGACCACGTAGCTGCGCACGCGGACGGCACCGGTGGCCACTTCCCGCTTACCGATCCGCAGCCGCTCCTGCATCATTTTCATTGTGTCGGGCGACGATATCGGTGTGGCGACGGAGGTGGCGACAGGCGCGGAAACGGCGGCACCCGTCCGCACGCCATCCTTCGCACCGGTGTCGGTCAGGATGTCAGCGCGCGTGCCGGTGTCAGAATTGGCACTCGGGCGCGCCGGCTTAGCCTCGGTGATCAGGCCCGTCATCATGGCACCGCCTGCGCCGGCGGCCATCACGGCACCCATCGCGGCCGCACTCGTCGGCGTTTCCGTCCGGATGCCGTCCTGTCCGGCATCGCTATAAGTGAAGCCGGACTGCTGCCATTCTTCGAGTTTGGCGTCGACGTCGATCGGCCCAGTGCCCTCCAGCACCTCGATTATGTGCTCGCGATTGGCGGTTATGGCCGGGTGAACCAGCAGCATCGCATGGCCGCGGCCGATGGCGTGTTGGAATGCCAAAGCATCTTCATCGGGGGCGAACAGGCTTTTCACGGCGCCCCAAAAACTTTCATCCCGCTGGGCCGGCGTCGTGCCGGTCGGATTACCCTCAATCAATTCCATCGCGCCACCGTCTATCCCGGCCTCGATCAGCGCCGCCCGCGCCCCTTCCGCCTGCGCCATGGTGCCGTAAACCGCGACGATCTGGTTGTCGTGAATGTCTGGATCGTACAAATGCGCGGCGTGCCCGGCGGGGGCCCGGTCCGGTGTGGGGTTTGTATCGGCCATCGGATTCTCCTCAATACTCTGAGTCCGCTCGGTACGGAGCGGGACGGTTTGGTTCAACCCATGCCAGGTATAATGCCTGCGGACGGGGATTTCCTCGATCACAAACGGCTGGCAGCCCGCACCCGGCTTACGGCGCCAGCGACTCGGCCAACGCTTTCGGTTTGTGACATCTTAACCATGCGCGCTACAGCGGCTGGGATCGTACGAAGTTCGGCGGTGCCGAGAAATTGAGGCCTACTGGCTGGCCCAAATCACCCGGTGCAGCCAGGCAATCTCCGTCAAATCGAACTGCCGGTCGCGATGGGCCGGGTTTAGGCTTTTCAGTTCGACCCGCTTAGCCGACCGGCGGACAAGCTGTTTTGCCATCACCTCGCCCTGATGGGTGCGGGCTACAACGCGGTCACCACGCCGGATAGGGGCTGCTGGTGACACAACGACCATGTCGCCGTCGCGGAATACCGGTTCCATGCTGTCGCCGCTGATTTCCAGGGCATAGGCGTGCAGATCGCCGATTTCGGGCAACCCAACCTCGTCCCAACTGCCGCCGACGGGAAAGCCTGCGTCGTCGAAGAAACCGTCCCCACCCGCCTGGGCCAGGCCGATCAGCGGGATCCGGCGGGGTGGCCGGGGGCTGGTTGTAGGGCGGGTACCGGTGACGAGCGCGGTCCACATCTCCAGACTGGCCCCGGTTGCATCGAGGACTTTGGCCAGGCTTTCGGTGCTGGGCCATCGATTGCGGCCGTCGGGCATCCGGCGCTTGCTGGGATTGAACGTGGTCGCATCCAACCCCGACCGCTTTGCCAGGCCGGAGGCGGACAGGCCATATTCGGCCGCTAGCGTATCGAGTGCGCGCCAGACGTCATCATGCTTCACGGGCGGTGCCTTCGAATGAGATTCG
>JAYVTX010000212.1:0-5610 GCA_043788425.1 Rhodospirillales bacterium | reverse complement strand
TACGATGCGGAACTGGGGCGTTTGGATCGGATGCGGACGGCGGGCAGACATAGGGCGACACGGCGATGAGCCGCCCATCGATCCGCGACCGGCTCGGCGCGTTGCGGACCCTGCCGCCATTTATTGCCATGATCTGGCGCACCAGCCCGGGGCTCACGCTCGCCATTGCGGGCCTGCGCCTGATCCGCGCATTGCTACCCATCGCGACGCTGTTCGTCGGCAAACTGATCATCGACGAGGTCGTGCGCCGGTCCCGGTTGCCGGACCCGACCGGCGATGTATGGGAATTGGGTCTGCTGCTCGGGGCCGAACTGCTGCTTGCCTTGATAGCCGATACGCTCGGCCGGGCCGTCTCACTGCTGGACCAAATCCTGTCCGACCGGTTCAGCGACGCGACCAGCCTGCGCGTCATGGAACACGCCGCCACACTCGACTTGCGCGATTTTGAGGATAGCGACACCCAGGACAAACTCGATCGCGCCCGGCGACAGGCAAGCGGGCGCTCCGGCCTGGTCAGCCTGCTGCTGGGCCAGGCCCAGGACCTGGTCACGCTGGCCGGTTTTGCGGCCGGCATCGCCGTCTACGCCCCCTGGCTGATCGTGCTGTTGGCGGCCACCCTGGTGCCGGCCTTCATGGGCGAGGTTCGGTTCGACCGCATTGCCTACGCCATCAACGTCAAACGCACGAAAGATCGCCAGGAACTGGACTATTTGCGGCAGACCGGTGCCAGCACGTCGACCGCAAAGGAGGTCAAGCTATTCGGCCTGCATGGTTTCCTGATCGACCGCTATCGCGAGCTGGCGACGGCGATGCAGCGGGAAAACGCGGCCTTTGCCGTGCGCCGGGCCGCATCGGGTGCAGCATTGGCGGCCCTCGGCACCGTTGGCTACTACGCGGCCTACGCCTATTTGGCGTGGCGTGCAGTTGCGGGCGGGCTCACGGTCGGTGACCTGACGTTTCTGGCGGCGTCGTTCCTACGACTACGTGGGTTGCTGGCGGGCGTGCTGGCCGGGCTGTCATCGTTGGGCAGTCAGGCGCTGTACCTGCAGGACCTGTTTTCGTTCCTGGACGTGCGGCCGTCCATCGTCTCACCACCGAACGCGATGCCGTTCCCAGCCACCCTGGCCAGCGGGATCGAGTTCCAGGACGTCGGCTTCCGCTACCCGGGCGCACCGGAATGGACAATGCGTCACCTCAGTTTTCGCCTGTGCGCCGGGCGGGTGCTGGCACTCGTGGGGGAGAACGGGGCCGGCAAAACGACGCTCGTTAAGCTGTTGACCCGGCTCTATGACCCCGACGAGGGTCGGATCCTGGTCGATGGCCACGACCTGCGCGCCTACGACCTGGATGGCCTGCGCGCCGGCATCGGTGTGATCTTCCAGGACTTCGTGCGCTACGATCTCAGCGCGTCGGACAACATCGCCGTGGGCCGGATCGGACGCCGCGCCGACCGCGACATGGTGGCACAGGCTGCCGCCAACGGACGCGCGGACGAGGTGATCGACCGGCTGCCGGGCGGGTACGACCAGATGGTCGGGCGGCGCTTTCGCGGCGGTGTCGAGCTATCGGGTGGCGAGTGGCAGAAGGTGGCGCTGGCCCGCGCCTACATGCGCGATGCGGCGGTGCTGATCTTGGACGAGCCAACCGCCGCCCTCGACGCCCGGGCGGAGTTCGAGGTGTTCGAACGGTTCAAGGCCCTAAGTGCCGGCCGCACGACCGTCCTGATCTCCCACCGCTTCTCCTCCGTCCGGATGGCCGATCAGATCCTGGTGATCGCTGGCGGCCGGGTAGAGGAGAGTGGCACGCATGCAGAGTTAGTGGCGCAAGGCGGGCGCTATGCCGAGTTGTTTGCACTGCAGGCGGCCGGCTACCGATAAACCCAGCATGACGTCTGTAATTTGCCTTGCGACGTTTTCCACAACGGCTATTCCTGCGGCCAACGGCCCCGAACGGTGCCATCCACCCCAGGAGGACCCGCGATGCCGACCCTTACCCCGCAAGCTCTGCATAACGTGTCACGGGACATATTCCTCGCCATCGGCAGCACGCCGCAGGAGGCGGAGGCGGTGGC
The DNA here is from genome assembly GCA_043788425.1 of Rhodospirillales bacterium. Lineage (GTDB taxonomy): Bacteria > Pseudomonadota > Alphaproteobacteria > Acetobacterales > Acetobacteraceae > JANPPS01. The sequence goes on along the minus strand of JAYVTX010000212.1, from coordinate 3,539 downwards.
CGATCACCTGATGCGCGCGAATCTCGCCGGGCATGACAGCCATGGCGTCGGCATGCTGCCCACCTATGTGCGCCTGCATCGGGAGGAGCGGATTGTGCTGAACCAGGACCTGCGCACGGTCGTGGATAGCGGGCCGATCCTCGTGCTCGATGCGCAGCGGGGCGTGGGCCAGCGTTTGGCGACCGACGCGGTGGCGCGCGGCTGTACCCGGGCGAAGGAGTTCGGCGTGTGCCTGCTGGCGCTGCGTGACGCCGGACATATCGGGCGGCTGGGCACGTATGGCGAGCAATGTGCGGCGCAGGGGCTAGCGTTCGTTGCGTTCGCAAACGTGGCCAGCGGCGTGACCGTGCAGGCCATTTGGGGGGCTGCGACCGCCAGCCTTGGCACCAATCCGTTCACCGCCTCCGTCCCCCGCGCCGGGCACCCCCCTGTCCTGCTGGACATGGCCACGACCGCGATCGCGTTCGGCAAGGCCCGTGTTGCGCATGAGTCGGGTAAGCCGCTGCCGCCCGGCGTCGCGATCGATGGCGCGGGACATCCGACCACGGATGCGACGGCCCTGGTGGAGCACCGGGAGGGCGCATTGCTGTCGTTCGGCGCCCATAAGGGCTCCGGCCTGGCCGTGTTATGCGAGCTGCTGGGCGGCGCCATGACCGGGGGTTTGCGCGCCGATAACTCGGGCGAAGGCGGCGTTACCAACAGCATGATGGCCTTCATCTTCGATCCTGCACGCCTCGGCGCAGACGATGGTGCCATCGAGGCCGCGTGCCAGCACGTAACATCCGGCCCGGCGTTGGCGGGGCACGCTGCGGTGCTGTTACCCGGCCAGCCGGAACTGGCGACAGCCGTGCGGCGTGCGCAGGGCGTAGAGCTTGACGCCAGGTCCTGGGCCGAAATCCGGGAAGCCGCGGCGAGTGTCGGCGTGACGGTGGACTAGAGCAGCTTTCGTTCATTCAGAGCCGCCACGGCTCTGAATGAACGAAGTAAGCTGCTCTAGAATATAGGTTCCCAGAGTACGACCTTTCAAACGATCGCTTCCGATCGGTCGAAACGTGCTCTAGGCGTCCCGCAACCGGAACCGCTGCAGCTTTCCCGTCTCCGTCCGCGGCAGCGCGTCCACGAACGTGACGATCCGTGGGTATTTGTAGGGCGCGATCTCGGCCTTCACAAAGTCCTGCAACGTGCGGGCCATTGCCGGATCGGGCGGCCCGTGCAGCACGACAAACGCCTTGACCACCATGCCACGCTCCGCGTCCGGCGCGCCCACCACCGCGCATTCGGCGACGGCCGGGTGGCGTAGCAAGGCGGCTTCTACCTCGGGTCCTGCGATATTGTACCCGGCTGATATGATCATGTCGTCGCTTCGGGCATGGAACCAGAAATAGCCGTCCGCGTCCCAATGGTACGTGTCGCCGGTCACGTTCCAGCCATCGATCACGTACTTGGATTGGCGATCATCGGCCAGATATCGGCACCCGGTCGGGCCGCGCACCGCCAGCCGCCCGGTGGACCCGCGCGGCAGGTCGGCACCCGCATCGTCGATCAGCTTCGCCACATACCCCGGCACAGGCAGGCCCGTGGCACCCGGCCGGATTTGGTCATGCGGGGCGGCGATGAAGATGTGCAGCATTTCGGTTGCACCAATGCCGTCCATCAGCCGCAGGCCGGTCGCGTCGTGCCAGGCGTGCCAGGTTGCGGCGGGCAGCGCCTCTCCCGCACTCACGCACCGGCGTAGGCTGGCGGTGTCGCCGGGTGCCAGCATGGGGATTAGCGCGCGATAGCCGGTGGGCGCTGTGCAACAGATGGTGGGCCGGGCATCGCGGAAGGCGGTGAGCAAAGCCTCCGGTGACGCCTGGTCCAGTAGAACGGTGCTGGCGCCAATGCGCAGCGGGAACAGCACGACGGCGCCCAGCCCGAATGTGAAGGCCAGGGGTGCGGTGCCGATGAACACGTCATCCGGCGCGGCGCACAGTACACGGGCCGCATAGCAGTCGCAGATGGCGAGCATATCGCGATGGAAGTGCATGGTGCCCTTGGGCTGGCCGGTCGTGCCCGATGTGAAGGCGATCAGGCATACATCGTCGGCCCGGGACGGGTGGGCGGCAAATACACCGCTGGCTGCGGCCATGTCTGCCGCCAACGCGTCGCCGCCCATCGCTAGCACCGTGGCCAGGCCCGGCGACAATGCCTGCGCCGCCAAAAGGTCCGGCAGCAGCCGGTGGTCGCACAGCGCAAGGCGGATCTGGGCCTTGTCGATAATGTATGACACCTCGCGCGCGCGCAGCAGCGGCATGGTTGCAACCGCGATCGCGCCGGCTTTGATAACGGCCAGGTAAGCTGCGATCATCATTGGCGTGTTGGGGGCACGCAACAGCACGCGGTCGCCCGGTTGCAGGGCGTGTTTATCGACCAGTACGGCTGCCACGCGGTTAACCGCGTCCTGCAGGCCGGCATAGCTCCAGCGCAGCGCGCCGGCCTGTATGCAGGGGCGATCGCCGGCGCCGGACTGCACCCAGCGGTCCAGCAGCTCGGCCACGCAGTTCAGATGTTCCGGATAATTCAGGCCGTCCAGCAGCAGTACCGGCCATTCCCCAGCCGGGGGCAGGTTGTCCTGGGCGAAACGATCCGTCATGCCAAGACGGTGCGGCGGCGGCGGATTTAGTTCAAGCTTAAAGTAATCCGAGCGCCGCCGCTGCCGGTTGCCATAGCCGGTCCATTGTCGCCGCCGCGGGTTCGGCCCGGGCCAGCCCCGCCGCCTGCCCGGCCCAGGCCTGCATCCGGTCCACGTCACCTACGGCCACTGCGTTGGCCCGCATGACGCCCGTCAGTCCGCGTTGGATGGGGTATGGTGCCGCCGGGGCCGTCGCGGCCTGAACATAGGCGTTGCGCACGCTACGCCCGGCCCGCCCGCTGAAGGCGCGGGTCAACACCGTGTCCTCTGGCGCAAGCCCGTGCAATGCGGCCGCCCAGGGTACCGGCCCGGCTTCTGGACAGCGAAGGAACGCCGTACCCACTTGCACGGCCGATGCGCCCAGTAGCAGCGCCGCCGCGACGCCCCGCGCATCGCCAATACCGCCCGTGGCAATCACCGGCACCCGCACCGCGTCGGCCACGGCGGGCAGCAGGGCCAGCAGGCCCACGGCCCCCGTTTCTGCCGCGCTGGCGTCGAAGCTGCCGCGATGTCCGCCAGCCTCTGCTCCCTGCGCCACCACTGCGTCGGCGCCCGCTGCCTCGGCCGCTCGCGCCTCTGCCACGGTGGAGATGTTGGCCCAGTACCGAATGCCGCGGGATTTCAGCTGCTCCACGAACGATGGCGAGAACACGCCCATGATGGACGACACGATTGGCGGGGCCGCCTCCAATAGGGCAGCACATTGCGCCTCAAAATCGGGCGGCGGCGCATCGGCCGCGCCGGGCGGCACGGGTGGGCCCCAGGTGCCGAGGAATGTCCGCCACGCGCTCTCCTGCGCCGGGTCGCGATGTGGCGCGGGGTCGGGGATCCACAGGTTCATCTGAAACGGACCATTGGTCTCAGCCCG
>JAYVTX010000211.1:0-6946 GCA_043788425.1 Rhodospirillales bacterium | reverse complement strand
GTGTCACGGTCGTCGGCAGCGATCATTGTGGAGCAGACGGCCCGGCTGAGCGAGGCAGCGCCGCTTGCGGCCATGCACGCCATCCGCGCCGATGCGTTTCGGATGAAGGAGTGCCTGCTGCGGGGTGAGTTCCGCGCGTTCGCCGACGGGATGCGGCAAAGTTGGGAGTCGAAGAAGGGCCTTGCACAGCCGATCAGCAATGCGCGGCTGGACGGCGTCGTTGCGGCCGGGCTGGATGCCGGCGCACGGGCGGGCAAGGTGTCGGGCGCTGGTGGTGGCGGCTTCGTCATGTTCTTCGTGCCGCCCGAACGCCGGGTGGACGTCACACGGGCGCTGCAAAAGCAGGATGGGACGGTGTTGCCGTGCCATTTCACAAAGCACGGGACGCAAGGGTGGCGGATCAATGACTAACGCGTGGATGGAAACCTACCTGGTGCAATCGGCCGCGGCGTTCAGCGCGCTATGCGATGCGCCACACAGGGTTGTTATGGCGGAGATGGCCGAGAGCATAACCCGGGCATTGCGCGATGGCGGGAAGCTGCTGCTGTGTGGCAATGGCGGCAGCGCCGGGGACGCGCAGCATATCGCGGCGGAGTTCGTCGGCCGATTGATGTACGACCGCGCGCCGTTGGCTGCCATCGCGTTGACCACCGATACGTCTGCACTGACGGCCATCGCCAACGATTACGGCTTCGACCAGGTATTTGACCGCCAGGTACGCGCGCTAGGCCGGCCCGGCGACGTGTTGATCGGGCTAAGTACGTCCGGCGCGTCACCCAATGTGGTCGCGGCGCTACAGGCCGGGCGGGCACAGGGGATGGTGTGCCTTGGTTGGACGGGCAATCGGGAGGGGCCGATGCCGGGCCTGTGCGACGCCGTGCTGGCGGTGCCATCGAACCACACGCCGATCATCCAGCAGTTGCATATTACTGCCGGGCATGTGGTTTGTGGGCTGGTCGAACGGGCGCTTTTCCCCCCCGGCGGCTGATCCAGGTGACGGCGATCACACAGGTGGCGATCACACAGGCGGCGATCCTGGTTGGTGGGCGCGGTACCCGGTTGGGCACGTTATCTGCAACTTTGCCCAAACCACTGCAGCCGGTGGGGAATCGCACTTTTTTGGCCTGGCAACTGCGTGAGCTGTGCCGGTATGGGATCGAGGACGTGCTGCTGTTGGCCGGGTATCAGGCCGGGGCAGTGGCGGATGCGGTGCCGGCCCTGGTGGCGGGTTTACCAAGGCCGTTGCGCGTTCGGTGTTTGACGGAGCCTGCCCCGGCTGGGACTGGCGGCGCGCTGCACCATGCCGGGCCGGATCTGGCCGAACGGTTCTTGCTGTTGAATGGGGATAGTTGGCTCGACACGCCACTTGCACCGATGCTGACGGGCACCGGTGCATGGGTATTGGCCCATCCCGTACCGGATGCCGCGCGGTTTGGTACGGTCCGGTTACAGCGTGAACGGGTCATCGCGTTTGAGGAGAAGGGGCCTGCTGGTCCGGCGCTGATCAATGCCGGAACCTATGCGTTCGACCGAAGCGTACTGGACCTGACCCGGCCCGTTTGTTCGCTCGAGCATGATGTACTGCCTGAATTGGCGGCTGCGGGCGGGCTACGGGCCGTGGTGGCCGATGGTTATTTTATCGACATCGGCCTGCCGGAAACGCTGGCCATGGCGCAGGCCGGGCTTTCGGCCCGGCTTCAGCGGCCGGCCCTGTTCCTGGACCGCGATGGTGTCATCAACCACGATAATGGCTATGTGGGGACCCGGGACCGGTTCCACTTCGTTGATGGCGCGTTAGCCGCGATCGCTGCCGCAACCTGCGCAGGTTGGCACGTATTCGTCGTCACCAATCAATCCGGCATCGCCCGCGGCTATTATGATGAGGCTGCGTTCCAAACGCTCATGCGCTGGGTGCTGGACCAGGTCCTGGCGGCGGGTGGCACGATCGACGATGTGCGGTTCTGCCCACACCATCCGGCGGCGACGGTCGATGCCTATCGCGCCGATAGCGACTGGCGCAAACCGTCGCCGGGCATGATCATCGACCTGCTAACCCGGTGGCAGCTAGATCCGGCGCGATGCGTGCTGGTGGGCGATCAGCCAACTGACCTAGCCGCCGCCGCGGCGGCGGGGGTGCGGGGGGTGTTGTTCCAGGGTGGCGATCTACGCGATTGCGTATTGCCGCTGCTTTAGTCCTCCTCCCCCGGCGCCGCCGTCAGTAGGGCGGGTGCGATAGACTTTCCGGCTTTCGCGCCGAGCGTTTTGAGCTTCTGCGCCTGGCCGATCAGGTTGCCCGATCCGGTCGACAGCTTGGCCATTGCGGAACCATGCGACTTGCTGGCGGCGTCCAGGCTTTTTCCAATCAACAGCATGTCTTCGGTAAAGCCTTGGAACTTGTCGAATAGCTGCCCGGCGCGGGCGGCAATCGCCTCGGCATTCTGGTTCCGCTGTTCGGACCGCCAGACGGTGTGGATCGTCTTTAGCACCATCAGCAGCGTCACGGGTGTCGCGATCCCGACCTGCTTGCCGGCGGCGTAATTGGCCAGGTCTGGGTCGGACTGCATGGCGGCAGCCAGCGCGCTTTCGATCGGCATGAACATGACGACGAAGCCCAGCCGGCTATCGATCGCTTTGTCGTATTGCTTGGCGGCCAGTGCGTCGATGTGGTTGCGGACGGATTGCCGATGCAGGGCCAAATGCGTCGCCCGTTCGGCGTCATCTTCGGCGTTCACAAACCCCTCAAACGCCTTCAGCGATACCTTGCTGTCGATCACCAGGCGCTGTTCACCCGGTAGGTGCATCACGATGTCGGGACGTAGGCGTTCCCCCTCATCGGTTGTGACGCTACCCTGCCGGGTAAAATGCTCCCCATTGATCAAGCCGGATCGTTCGAGGATCGCGTCCAGGATCATCTCGCCCCACGCCCCCTGCTGCCGCACGTCGCCTTTCAACGCCCGGGTCAGCTTGGCCGTCTCGTCCGTCATCGTGGCGCCATGCTGCATCAGCAGCTTGATCTGCTCGCCCAGGCCCACGCGTTCCTTGCCAGTTTCGGTGTGGGTGGTCGCAAGCCATTGTTGAAATTCGGTAATCCGTTCACGCAGCGGGTGTAGCAGCGCCTCAACCTGTTCCTTATTTTGAAGCTTGAACGTCTCACCATGCTGGGCAGTGATGCCGTGGGCCAGTTGCTGAAATTCGATCTTCATCTGCTCCCGCGCCTGCAGCAATAGCGTAATACTCTCGGCGGTTTGCTTTCGTTCCTGGGCCGCGACGGCCTGCACGGTTGCAAGTTCGGATTGCGTGCTGGCCAGCAGCGTGCGGGTAGCGTCGTGGCTGTGCTCAACCACTTCCAGCCGGCTCGCCCGCTGGGCTTCCAGCTTGTATTTCAGCGTGGCCTCGTTCGCCGTCGCGCGCAGATTGTCGATCTGCGCTGTAGCGTCCGCAAGCCGCATGCCGACATCGCGATGCAGGTCGGCTGACACCTGTCCACGGCGAGCCAGCAACGCCATACCGGCGATGGAGACAAGCCACAGGATAAGCACGGCAACGGCCAGGATCGGATCAGGCACGGGTTGGCCCGACTACGGTCAATGTGGATTGCGGGGCTGATTGCAGGGCAAATTTCAGGGTCCCCGACAGCTCGTCCCGCCGACAGGGCTTGGCGAGCACGGGAAACGTGGCCGGTTGGTCTGATCCGTCCCCGGCGCAGCCAGACGTTAGCAGCACTGGCAGTTCTGGCCGGACCCGCCGGGCCGCGTCGGCGAGGTCGATGCCACTCAACGCGCCCGGCATGGAGATGTCGGAAAACACGATGTCGACGGGCGTTTTATCATTCAAGATACCGAGGGCCGCATCGGCAGAGGTAGCCTGCAGGGTGTGGTAGCCGAGTTTCTGCAGCGTTGCGGTCGTAGTCTCCATCACGAGGGGATCATCCTCCACAACCAATACCGTTTGCCCACCGGCCCGGGTGATTCGAACGGGCACCGGTACCCGCACTGGCGCTAGTAGCGGCACCGGCGCGGCGCGGGGTAGGAGTAACTCAATCGTCGTGCCGGCCTTTGGTTCGGACTTGATGACGACGCCCCCGCCGGCGCTGCGCGTCAAGCCATAGACCTGGCTCAGGCCCAGGCCCAGGCCGGTGCCGCTACCCGGCGGCTTGGTGGTGAAAAACGGCTCGAATGCCTTGGCCCGGGTTTCGGCCGACATACCCTCACCCGTGTCGGTGACGGCGAAGCGGGCATAGTGCCCAGGGACAAGGTCTGCTTCCGGGACCGTCAATTCGATATTTCTGGTCGTAATGCGAACGTTGCTGCTATCCGGCATCGCGTCGCGGGCATTGCTAATCAAATTCAAAAGTGCCGCCTGGAATTCAGCCGGGTCGACACGCACCGGGTAGGTGGTTTGATCGAGTTCGAGGACCAGCCTGGCCGATCCAACGGCCGCGCGGGCGAAGGCCTCCGCCTCCGTCACGATGGCGTTCGGGTATAGTAGTTCGGGACGCAAGTTCTGCTGGCGAGAGAAGGTCATCAGCTGATGGACCAGCCGTGCACCACGGGCCGCGGCCTTACCCGCGGTTTCTGCCAGCATCGCGACCCGGTGCTGGTCGCCTGGACGGCGTCCAATCATCTCCGGCGCGCCCATGACAGCCGTCAGCAGATTATTAAAATCGTGCGCGACGCCGGCTGTCAGCTGTCCCATCGCCTCCATCCGCTGGGCCCGCGCCAGCTCGGTCCGGGACTGGACCAGCGCGGCGTTGCGCTGTTCGGCTAAATCGAGCGAGGCGGCGAGCCGGCCATGGAGGGCGTTGAGTTCGATCAGCAGCGCGATCAAGACGAGGCTGGCGGCAACGATCCCGAACAGCCGGCCCCCGTACCAGCCCAAATCGTAGCGCGATGAGCCGATCACGGCTCTGAGGGATACGTCGCACAACCATGCCCATAATACGGCGTGCAGCCAGATATCGAGGACGCTGGCCAGACGCCGACGCCACAGCACCGCGATGGCCAGCGCGGTCACACCCAGCATTCCCGGGCTGATGCCGATTTCGATCATGTGGGAGTAGTCGCCCCCCACGATCACCACCGGTAGCAGGCCGACGTAGACCGTGCTGATCAGCGTAAGCCCAGCAGCTACGGCGGCCGCGCCGACAATGCCGAGCAGCCGGGCACGGTCACGGGACCGGCCGGCCGGTCCCATGTCCCAGCGCGACCCGGCCAATAGAGCGTAAGCGAGGGCGGAGGCGGGAAAGCCGCTATGCCAGAACACGTACAGCCAGGCTGTCGTCTGCGACGTGGCACCCAGCAGGCCGGTTGGCGCGAATACGCCGGGAAATGACAGCGCGTGCGCAACGACGATGCATGTGTCGAACAGGTATCCGGACGCCAGTACCAGAACGGACATCCGTCCAGTCCGGCTGAATTGGCCAAACAGCAGCACGCTGGTGATCAGGTCGATGATCGCCAGTGCCGATTCGTAGGTTGGGCTCATTGCTGGCACAGGCGTAAGCGGCGTGCGTGCGAAAGGCAGCGAGACCGCGAGCAGCGCCAAAGAGGTGACGATCATGACCATTGCCGCCCGCCGGTCCATCCGGCTGGGAGCCGAGCTTAATCGCGCCGGGCTGTCCGGTACGTCATCCAACGGGTGGGGGGCGGTGACGTCCACAAGCAAAGTGTACCGCATGAAAATGAACTTGTTAAACTCTCCGATGTGGACGCGCTTCAGCACTTCCATCTTCGATGACGGTGGGATCCGCGGCAGCGAGGGGGTGGGCGTAGGCGGCCCGGGCCTCCGCCGCGATTGGTAGGTTTGCCATTGGTTGGCTCGTATGTCGCCATGGGCTCGCCCAGGCATCAAGCTCCCACTCCGACCCGGCGGCACCGCAGCCCATCGGGCGGGTAGATGCGCACACGGTCGTGCCGAGGGCGTTGGCCAACGCCTGAATGAACAGACGGCCATCGACGCCGGCCGCGACGTCGCAGGCGACCAGTTGCACCATGCCATCGGTTGCAAGGCTGCGCCCGATTGCAGCCAGCGCGGTGGCGCCCGACTGCAGGACGCAAGCGGTGTCGAGGTGGGTTTGGCCCAGTTCGAGGCCGCCGGGCGCGCCATGGGCGACAATTGTGAGCGAGGTGAGGCCTGCCAGACCGGCCACAACCTCCGCAATTTGCACCAGCCCATCCGCGCCCGAATGCAGCCCTATCGCCAACGCGTCCGGATCGACACCGCGGCGCAGTACGGCCGCATCCCGCAGATTGGAGTCTAGGACAACGACAGCCCGCGCTGTGCGGCTATTCGGCTCCAGCTGGATTGTCGGCATGGGCCACCTTTCGCCTGAACGCCCACAACCGGGACACGGCCGAACGATAACAGCGGAGGGTTAAACCTAAGTTAATCGAAGACCATTCACCAGGCCTGTTTAAACGTCCAGGTTGGCCACCTTCAACGCATTGCCCACAATAAACTCCCGCCGCGGTTCGACCACGTCGCCCATCAGGGTGCTGAAGACCTGACCCGCATCCTCCGCATCTCCCACGCGGACCTGTAGCAGCGTGCGGTACGTGGGGTCGAGCGTTGTGCGCCATAGCTGATCGGCGTTCATTTCACCCAGGCCCTTGAACCGTTGGATCGCCAGGCCTTTGCGGCCCTGGGTCAGCATGCGGTCGAATGCGGTACTTGGACCGGGAACGCGAGTCTCAGTCTTATCCAGAGCCAATAAAGCGGGGGTGGCGAACCGTCCCATCAGCGCGTCCGCCCGGTCATCGAGCCACCGGGCCTCACTACTGCGCAACGCCGCGTGGTCTAGGTCGTAGCGTTCGGCGACACCGCGGACAATGCGGGCCATGTGCAGGCCGCGCCCGTCATCGGCGTTGACAATCCAGGTGCGTTCGGACGGTGCCGAGACATCATTCAACCGTGCGGCCAGCACGGGGCTGGCAGCGACGCTGCGGGC
>JAYVTX010000210.1:0-3070 GCA_043788425.1 Rhodospirillales bacterium | reverse complement strand
ACTGTGATGCCGTTATCCATGTACCAGGCGAGCGTACCGCCAATACTGGCGGCGCTGCAGGCCGCCCACGCCATGCTGGGTAAGGCGGCGGCGCATGCGGAGGCGCATAAGTTCGATCCGGCCATCCTGCTGACCTATCGCCTGTACCCGGGCCAGTTCGCGTTCACGCGGCAGATCCAGATCATGAGCGACTTTGCCAAGGGCGGCGGCGCCCGGCTTGCCGGTGTGGACAGCCCGAAGATGCCCGATGTCGAGGCGAGTTTTCCGGAGCTGCAATCCCGGCTCGATGCCGTTTCGGTGTTCTTGCGCACCCTGACGCCGGCCCAGATCGACGGGACGGAGGAAAAGATTGTGACGATCAAGGTTGCGGGCACCGCGATGACGTTCGCCGGCCAGGCCTATCTGTTGGGGTTCGTGATGCCCAATGTCTATTTCCACTTCACGACCGCCTACGCGATCCTGCGTCATAACGGCGTCGAGGTCGGCAAGCGGGATTATATGGGTGCGCTGCCTGTCTGACGGCGGACCTGGGCCACGACGCCCATCAGCGCCAGGGCGGCGGCCGGAATGAGAAGCGGCGCGGACAGGTTTCGATCCGCTACCGCCCCGGCCGTCGCACCCGCTAGATAGGCCAGGATAATGGACGCGATGCAGGCCAACTGCGCGGGGCGATTCTGCATGCCGCGGTCGCCAATGGCCTCGCCGAGCCGCTCGAGATTTCCGGTCAAGAAGGTTGTGTTGAGCGTGACCTTGCCGAACTGGGTTTGCGAGCCGTTCAGGCAGCCGAGAGCGCCAGCAATCGGCGCGAGCGACGCCAGGCCATCCAGCGGACGCAGGCCCGCAATCGCCAGGGTGATACTCGACAGCAGCCAGCATAGCCCGGGCCCGCGCCCATCCCGCCGGACGTACCGGGCGATGGTCACACCGCAAGTAAACGACGCGATTGCCAACAGACTCAGCAATGCGCCCTGCCATTTCTGCGCGGCCAGATCGAACCCGGCCTGCACCACCATGCCGGTCATGGGTGCCACGAACGCGTGCAGGCCCAGATACGCCACCGCATTCACGAATCCGGCGACACCCGCCATGCCCGCCGCCATGCGGGTGCCGTCGAAAATGCCCATTGGTTCTGGTCGATCGCCCGTCTAGTTTATCACGAACTTGTCATAGGATGCCCCATGCCCGTCCACAACCGTATCGCTGCCGCGGCACCCACCCTTACGGAATGGCGGCGCGACCTGCACGCCCATCCGGAGCTGGGGTTCGAGGAGCACCGTACCAGCGCGATCGTGGCCGAAAAGCTGGCGTCCTGGGGGATCGCGGTCACGCGCGGCATCGCCGGCACCGGGCTGGTCGGCACGTTGCGCGTCGGCACGTCGGACCGCGCGATCGGCATCCGCGCCGACATGGACTGCCTGGAAATGACGGAGGCAAACGACTTCGCCCACCGCTCGACCACACCGGGCCGCATGCATGGCTGTGGGCATGACGGGCACACGACGATGTTGCTCGGCGCCGCGCAGTATTTGGCCGAGACGCGTAACTTCGACGGCACCGTCCACTTCATCTTCCAACCGGCGGAGGAAGGCGGCGGCGGCGGTCGCGTGATGGTTGAAGAAGGGCTATTCGACCGCTTCCCGTGCGACATGGTGTTCGGCGCGCATAACGATACCAGCCTGCCAATCGGCACGATGCAGGCGGCGCCGGGTCAGGCGAGTGCGGCAAGTGACCGGTTTTGGATCCACATAACCGGCGTCGGCGGCCACGCGGCGCGTCCGCATCAGACCATCGATCCAATCGTGGTCGGCAGCCACATGGTGCTGGCGTTGCAGCAGATCGTTTCACGCCGTGTCGACCCGATAGCGCAGGCGGTGCTGTCCATCACGCAGTTTCACGCCGGCAGCACCGGCAACGTGATCCCGGGTGGCGCCAGCCTGAACGGCACCGTCCGCACGCTGGACCCGGCCGTGCAGGACATGATCGAGGCCGCGATGCACGACACCGTCGCCGGCATCGCCTCCGCCCACGGCGCCACCGCCCGGCTGGAGTATGAGCGCGGCTATCCCAGCGTCATCAACGCGCCGGACGCGACGCTGCGGGTGGCGCAGGCGGCGGACCGGCTGCTGGGGGCCGGGCACATCATCACGGACGCGCCGGCGCGGATGGGCGGCGAAGATTTCTCCTACATGGCGCAGCGCGTGCCGGGGTGTTTCGTGCGTATCGGGCAGCAGGATGGCGACCGGTTCGCGGTGTCAGTGCATAATCCGCTGTACGATTTCAACGACGATATTCTGCCGATCGGCGCTAGTTTTTGGGCGACATTGGTAGAACAGGAGCTGCCGCGGGGTTAGGTACGCGCTCCCAGTACTGCCGGAATGTCGCGCGCTTGATGGATAAAGCGCGCGACCCGAGGCAGATCGAATGCCATGTCAAAAGTGAGACGGCATCGGAATTGGTGGACCGTGCATTGGCTATGTGTCGGCATCGCGTGGCCGGTATTGACGCCGCTTACCAGTCCGTAGCGGTGCCATTGCACGCCGGCCGGCCTCGCCGCACGCTGAATACTCCGACCTGGCCAAGGATGCCCCATGCTCATCAACGACCCCACGACCCTAGCCGAGGTGACGGCAGCGTTCGACCGGTACGAGGCGGCGCTCATCTCCAACGACGTGGCGACGCTCGACGCCCTGTTCTGGGATAGTCACCATACGCTGCGCTTTGGCGTGGGAGAAAACCTCTACGGGCACAAGGCGATTGCCACGTATCGCGCCGCGCGGCCCGCCGCTGGCCTCGCGCGGCGGCTGTCCAACACGGTGATCACGACGTTCGGCACCGACACAGCTACCGCCAATACCGAGTTCGAGCGCGACGGCGCAGCGCGGTCCGGCCGGCAGAGCCAGTCCTGGGTTCGCATGGTCGAGGGGTGGCGCATCGTGGCCGCGCACGTTTCGCTGATGGGTTGAGTGGGGCCGCGCGATCGCTGCCCGACGACGTGCCACTCGGCCGTCAACGAAACGCAGATGTTAGCACGGCCGCGCGGCATGAATTGTGCAGGCTTCGCGGCTAGCCG
>JAYVTX010000209.1:0-5431 GCA_043788425.1 Rhodospirillales bacterium | reverse complement strand
GCCTGAGCGCCCTGCATGTCGCCGTGATCGTGGCCTATGCGGTTGTAAAACGGCACGATTTGGTGCGGCCGATGGTCACGGGTAAAAAGCGCCTGCCGGCCACCATGCGGCAGCCAGGATTTGTGTCGTCGTGGCTGGCCGCCGCGATCCTGGCCGGGTCAGCGGCGTTGGTCGCAATCTTGGTGCGGTTTGCCTAGCGCCACGGGAACTATGGGCGCGGATCGGCGCTTTGTTGGCGATGAACGGGGCGGGTCGATGATGGAACAGCAGCATCCCCGCCGGCTGCGAATGGTATGGGCCGGAAGCGGTTCCGACGTCGCGATAGTAGCCGGGTCGGCCGACTGGCTTCTGCGCGCCGGCTACGATGGCCTGGTGCCGGCTTCCCTGCGTGTTCTCGTGGATTTCGACCTGGCCCATGCTCCCGCGGCCGAAACGCTGCCCGAATTTTTCGCCACAATGCCAACTCCGTGTACGGATCCCCGCGCCAACCCAGAACGGTCGCGCGCGGCGGTGGCGCTGATCGGGACCGTGGCCCAAGCAGATTGCCTTGCGGCATGGGCCGGGGCCGCGATCCGGGCGCTCCCCGCAGACGGGGTTCGGCTGCTGGGACTGGACCAATTGCCGGCGTCGCTGCTGCCACGGGTTCTGACCGGGTTGCGCCGGGCCGCACCGGACGCGCTGCTATTCGGCTGGCTAGCCGGCTTACCCGCATCATCCGTGGCAGAGATCCCGCCCGGCATACTCGATGCAGTCTCATCATCGTTGCCGTGGTGGGACGGGCACGCGCCCTGGCTGTGGGACGAAATCGCACGTCTGCGGCGTATCGCCCCCGTAATCATGCCCGCGGCATCCAACCCGGGCGAACGCGCGCGCTGGCTGCATTTGGCGGCGACGCTGGGCGATGGATGGCTGGTGCCCGCGGCAGATGCTTTGGGGTTGCCGGACGCAATTCCGCAGGGTGGCACGCATGTTTTATCTGCGCCGGGCGCGCCAGTGCTGGCGGTGCTGCGGACCGATGCGCAGGACATGCGCCAGGCTAATACGGCCACGCTGGTGCTGCGTGCTGAGCACGCATCGGTCGTGCCTGTTGCCGCGTTATTGGCCGCCATGGGCCGCCCCTTCACCCCATTCCTGACCGCGGATGGGACGGCGCTGGACGGAATGACGCTCGGGCCCGGAAACGGCGCGATCCTCCATGCCACGGCCGTCGTTACCGACCGGCCGACGCCATTGCATGCCCACGCCGCACGCGCCGCCGGCACTGCGCCCCGTCTAGCCCTGGAGGCGCCATCGCCGACCGTCGATATGGGCCGTTTCCCCGCCCGGCGATTAACGGGTGAGGACGTGGCGATCAGCGCCGACCTGATTGGCGACGGCCATGACAAATACGCCGGCACGCTGCGCTGGACGGTGCCAGGATCGGACACCGTGCACGAAACGCCACTGGTACCACTCGGCAACGACCGCTGGGGCGCCACGCTCCCGCTGCGGACGTTGGGGGTTCACCAATTCACGCTGCTTGCCTGGCGGGACGAGTTCGCGACCTACGCCGATGGGTTACGCAAAAAGCACGGCGCGGGCGTGCCAGTGGCGTTGGAGTTGCAGGAGGGCGCGGCGCTAGTTGACCACGTCGCGCATTCCGCCAATCGGACGCATCGCCCGGCGCTGCAAACTTTGCAGGCGGCGTTGCAAGCGCCAGATGCCGGTATGCGGCTCGATCTGCTTCTGTCACCCGCGACGGCCGCGCTCATGCACGCC
Organism: Rhodospirillales bacterium; assembly: GCA_043788425.1. Classification (GTDB taxonomy): domain Bacteria; phylum Pseudomonadota; class Alphaproteobacteria; order Acetobacterales; family Acetobacteraceae; genus JANPPS01. The sequence goes on along the minus strand of JAYVTX010000209.1, from coordinate 3,673 downwards.
GCCGACCCGCGCGCATTCGCCGTCGAGATTGGTCCGTTTCCACTACAGGCCGAGCGGGCCGGCGCGGGAAATGCAGCGTGGTATGAGGTCTTTCCACGGTCGCTCAGTGACGACCCGGCCCGGCATGGCACCTTTCACGACGTGATCCGCCATCTGCCGCGCATTCAGGCGATGGGTTTTGACGTGCTGTATTTTCCGCCAATCCACCCGATCGGCGTTCGCAACCGCAAGGGCCGCAACAACACCCTGACCCCGGCACCAGACGATCCTGGCAGCCCTTACGCGATCGGCTCCGGGGAAGGTGGCCATGACGCGCTGCATCCGGAACTGGGCACGCTTGCCGACTTCCAGGCATTGCGCACGGCAGCAGCAGTTCACGGCCTGGAATTGGCGTTGGATTTCGCCATTCAATGCTCGCCCGATCACCCATGGCTGCAGCAGCACCCAGACTGGTTCACCTGGCGGCCCGACGGCACCATTCGCTACGCCGAAAACCCGCCCAAGAAGTACCAGGACATCGTCAACGTCGAATTCTACGGCGAGGGCGCCGTGCCGGGCCTGTGGCTCGAATTATGCCGAGTCGTGCTGTTCTGGGCCGAACAGGGCGTGCGGCTATTCCGTGTCGACAATCCGCACACCAAGCCACTCCCTTTCTGGGAATGGATGATTGCCGAGGTGCAGTCCCGCTACCCAGACACGGTTTTTCTGGCCGAGGCTTTTACCCGTCCGAAGTTGATGTATCGCCTGGCCAAAATCGGCTTCAGCCAGTCCTACACCTACTTCACCTGGCGGGAAAAGAAGTGGGAGTTCGAGCAATATCTGACCGAACTGACCCAGGGCCCACCCGCAGAGTTTTTCCGCCCGCATTTCTTCGTCAACACGCCAGACATCAATCCCATGTACCTGCAGGGGGCCGGGCGCGGTTCCTACCTGGCCCGCGCCGCACTGGCCGCGACGCTATCCGGTTTATGGGGCGTCTATAACGGTTTCGAGTTGTGCGAGGGTACGCCGGTTCCGGATAAGGAAGAATATCAGGACAGCGAAAAGTACCAACTTCGCGCCTGGGACTGGGATCGGCCGGGTAATATCGCAGCGGAAATCGCGCAGCTAAACGCCATTCGCCGCGCCAACCCGGCGCTGCACACGCACCTGGGTATCCGGTTCCTGCGCAGCGGCAATGACGCAATGCTGGTGTTTGAGAAATCGACACCGGACCGCAGCAACGTGGTCTGGGTCGCCATCAGCCTGGATGTACGGCGGCCGCAGACGGCGGACGTGGAGCTACCATTTTGGCGCTATGTGCCAGAGCCCGGGGCACTTGCCGCGACCGACCTTCTATCCGGTGCCACGTGGACCGAACGGAACCAAACCATAAACATGACGCTGCCGCCGGATCGGCCCTATGCCGTTTGGCGATTGTCACTGGAGACGTGAGTATGTCCGAAACGGTAGATTGGTATAAAGACGCGGTTATCTATCAGTTGCACTTGAAGTCCTTTTACGACAGCAACAATGATGGCGTCGGCGACTTTCCTGGACTGATGGAGAAGCTGGACTACATCAGTGAACTCGGCGTGACCGCAATCTGGATGCTGCCCTTCTACCCATCGCCCCGCCGGGATGACGGGTATGACATCGCCGGGTACACCGACGTGCATCCCGATTACGGCACCATGGACGACGTCCGCGCGTTTATCGACGCCGCGCATGCCCGCAACATCCGGGTGATCGCGGAATTGGTGATCAACCACACCAGCGACCAGCATCCGTGGTTCCAGCGCGCCCGGCATGCGGCCCCGGGCAGTCCGGACCGTGATTTTTATGTATGGTCCGACACCGATACGAAGTATGCTGGCACACGTATTATTTTTCTGGACACGGAATCGTCCAATTGGACATTTGATTCCGTGGCCGGTGCCTATTACTGGCACCGCTTTTATTCGCACCAGCCCGACCTGAACTTTGATAACCCGGCCGTATTAGAAGAAGTACTGGCCGTCATGCGGTTTTGGCTGGCGCTGGGCGTCGACGGATTGCGCCTGGACGCAGTGCCGTACTTGATCGAACGCGAGGGCACCAACAACGAAAACCTGGTGGAAACGCATGCGATCCTGAAGCAAATCCGCGCCGAACTAGACCGCGTGGCGCCGGGCAAGATGCTGTTGGCGGAAGCAAATCAGTGGCCGGAAGACGCGCAGCAGTATTTTGGCGACGGCGACGAATGCCACATGTCATTTCACTTCCCGCTGATGCCGCGCATGTACATGGCGATCGCGCGTGAGGACCGGTTTCCGATCACCGACATCATGCGACAGACGCCCGAGATCCCGGCGAACTGCCAGTGGGCGATTTTCCTGCGTAACCATGACGAGCTAACACTGGAAATGGTGACCAGCAGCGAACGCGATTACCTTTGGAATGCCTACGCCGCCGATAAACGGGCCCGCATCAACCTGGGCATCCGCCGTCGCCTTGCGCCGCTGCTGCAACGCGATCGCCGGCGCATCGAACTGATGAACGGTCTGCTGCTATCCATGCCCGGCACGCCTGTCATTTATTACGGTGACGAGATCGGGATGGGCGACAACATCTTTTTGGGCGATCGCGACGGCGTGCGGACCCCAATGCAATGGTCGATGGACCGCAATGGGGGGTTCAGCCGCGCCGATCCGGCCCGCATGGTGCTGCCACCGATCATGGACGCGACGTATGGGTTTCAGGCCGTGAACGTGGAATCACAAGCCGCCGATCCCCACAGTCTCTTGAACTGGACCCGCCGCATGCTGGCCGTCCGTGGCCGCCACCGCTGTTTTGGCCGCGGTGTGCAACGCTTCCTGTACCCAAGTAACCGCAAAGTCCTGGCCTACGTGCGCGAGCATGAGGGTGAGGCGGTGTTGTGCATCGCCAACCTGTCTCGCGTGGCGCAGGCGGTTGAGCTGGAGCTGGGCGCCTATGCCGGGCGCGTGCCGGTCGATCTGGTGGGCGGTGCTGTGTTCCCTTCCGTGGGTCAGCTGAACTACCTATTTACGCTCGCGCCATACGGGTTCTTTTGGTTCCTGCTATCCGACACTGCCGCCCTGCCCGCCTGGCATGTGACAGCGCCCGAGCCGTTGCCGGACTTCGCCACCATCGTGCTGCTGCAGGGTACGGCGGCCAGTGCGATCGAACGGGGGCGCACGACGCTGACGCAAACGGCGCTGCCGGCATACCTACCGCTACGCCGCTGGTACGGCTCCAAGACCGATCCGTTGCGCGGCGCGACCATTGCCTACACCGCCGCACTGCCGGGCACCGATCAGGCGGTGATGAGCGAGATTGCAGTCGAATTGCCCGACCGGACCGAGCATTACGTCCTGCCGATGGCCACGGTGTGGGATGACGAGAATGCGGGCCAGCTGCCGCAGCAACTCGCTTTGGCTCGGGTCCGCCGGGTGGCACGCATGGGCGTGCTGACGGATGGTTTCGCGTCGGATGCGTTCGCGGTTGCCATGATGGCGGCATTTGCGGCGGACGCAGTCATCGGTATTCCGGGCGGCACCCTGCACTGGCGGCGAACGGCTGCGTTTATACCAGCGCCGGGCACGATCCGTCGTCTATCGGCCGAACAGAGCAATAGCTCGATGGTCCTGGGGGACGCGGCGGTACTGAAACTGGTGCGCAAAGTGCTGCCCGG
>JAYVTX010000208.1:0-11076 GCA_043788425.1 Rhodospirillales bacterium | reverse complement strand
GGCGCGCAGATCCTCTCGCTTGCCCAGCGGCGTGGCGCGGGCGCGGGTGGCGTCGGCCAGGGCTTCGGGTGAAAACTCCTGCGGGATGTCATGCGCGTGGATGCAGATCAGGCTGATGCTGCGCGCGTCACCCATGCGTCCCAGGCGTTCCACGACTCGGGCGGGCTTGAGGCCCATACCGGTATGGGGCAGGGGAGTCGCGACGACGATCTCGTCCGTCTCGGCCCCGCCATCTTCGCCGGGGGGCACGCGCCATTCCGCCTTGGCCCGGCGGTCGGTCGGTACGATGCGGTCCGGCGCGCGAAACACGCCCAGGATGCGACCTGGTTCCTCGGACAAGCGTTTAAGCGTCCGGCCCTCGAACCGCGGCGGGCCACCCCGGTCGGGCAGGGGTGTCAAACGCGCCAGGACGCGGTCGCCGGGCGCTAGGGCTGGCAGGCCCGGGCGTTCGGCGACCATCGTTACGATGGGGGGCGGGCCATCTCCAGTCCAGTCAACGGGCCGCGCCACAGCGTCGCCATCCTGATCGGTGCCGGTGATGCGCAGGACCATTGCTTCGGGCGTGCGCCCAGGCGTGCGCCCGTGCGTGCGTGCGTGCGTGCGTGCGGGTGGCGTAAATCGGCGGTGGCCAGCTGGTGCGATCGAACCCTCCTGCTTTAGCGACTCCAACACAGCGCGAAGCTCACCACGAAGTTCTGGCCCTAGGCCAAACTCCCGCGCAATCTCCCGCTTGCCGATCCGGCCGGGCTGGCGTTGGACGAACCGTAGAATAGCGTCCCGTCCCGGCCAGCTACCGCGCGGGGGGCGCCCCACTTCAGGGTGCCGTACGCGCAGCCGGCTTCCGGGCAGCCGGCTTTTTCGCGGCGGCTTTCTTCGCGGGCTTCTTTTTCGCGGCTGTCTTGATGGGTGTTGGTTTTTTCACAGCGGCCGACACGGTCGGTGCGGCCGGCTTTACCTTTTTGGGCGCGGCCTTTTTCTGTCCCGGCTTGACAAGAATCTTACCGCGCTCAGCCAGCAGCGCCACGGCCTCGTCCAGCGTTATGGCGTCCATGGCGATGTCGCGCGGCAGATTAGCGACCCGCTGGCCATGCTGGGCGTAGGGACCGAACCGGCCCTTGCGGATCGTCACTGCCTCGCCGTCCTTGGGGTGCGCGCCCATGCTGCGCACGCTGTCCAACTTTTTGGCGATGACATCCATGGCGCGGTTCAGGCCGACGATCAGAACGTCGTCATCCTTATCGAGTGAGGCATAGATCGCGCCCATGCGTATGAACGGGCCGAAGCGTCCGATTCCCGCCTCGATCGGTTCCTGCCGGTCCGGGTGGATGCCCACCAGCCGCGGCAATGATAGCAGGCCCAGCGCCTGATCGAGCGTCATCTGATCGCCCTCCACCCCTTTCGGCAACGACGTCCGGCGCGGCTTGTGTTTCTTGTTCTCTGGGTCTGCATCGCCCTGCTGGACATACAGGCCGTAGGGGCCGCGGCGGACGGTCACCATCTCACCAGTATCCGGGTGCGCGCCCAGGTCGCGGCGGCCCTCCTTCAACGTATCGTCCTCACCACCATCGATCGCTAGGCGGCGGGTGTATTGGCAGGTGGGGTAGTTGGCGCAGCCGATAAAACTGCCGTGCCGGCCGAGCTTCAGGCCTAGCCGCCCCGAATTGCACGCCGGGCATAGGCGCGGATCGCCGCCATCGGCGCGGGCAGGGAAAAAATGCCCGCCCAAATCATGGTCTAGGGAGTCGATGACGTCGCTGATTTTGAGATCCCGCGTCTGCTCGACCGCCTTGCTGAACTGGTCCCAGAACGCGTGCATCACCGCCCGCCAATCGGCGCGCCCGCCGGAAATGTCGTCAAGCTGCTCCTCCAGCCCAGCCGTGAAGCCGCTATCGACATAGCGTTCGAAAAAGCTGGTGAGAAATGCGGTGACCAACCGGCCACGGTCCTCGGGGATGAACCGTTTTGCGTCCATCCGCACGTATTCGCGGTCGCGCAGAACGGTCAGGATCGACGCATAGGTGCTGGGCCGGCCGATGCCCAGCTCCTCCATCTTCTTGACCAGGCTCGCCTCGGAGAACCGGGGTGGTGGCTGCGTAAAGTGCTGCTCGGCATCGGTGCGGGCGTGGCCGAGCGGGTCGCGCTCCACCATCGGCGGCAGCATTTTACTATCATCGGCGCTGCCATCTGGCGCGTCGTCAATGTCCTCTCGATACAGCTTCAGGTAGCCGTCGAACGCCATAATGCTGCCATTGGCGCGCAGCCGCGTGGGCGTAGCACCCCGGCCATCGATGTCCACCGCAACCTGGTCCAGTTCCGCCGACTGCATCTGCGACGCGACGGCGCGTTTCCAAATCAGGTCATACAGCCGCGCCTGCTCCGGCCCCACGAACCGCGCGACCTGGTTCGGGGTGCGCGTGATCTCGGTCGGACGAACGGCCTCATGCGCTTCCTGCGCGTTCTTGGCCCGGCTTTGATACTCGCGCGGTGCGGCGGGAACGTAGGGCGCGCCATAAACCCGGCCGACATGGGCGCGGATCGACTGCATGGCTTCGCGCGCCATCTGCACGCCATCGGTCCGCATGTATGTGATCAGGCCTGTCGTTTCGCCATCCAGCTCAATCCCCTCATACAGCTGCTGCGCCGCCCGCATGGTCGCCTGCGCGCCCATACCGAGTTTTCGAGACGCCTCCTGCTGCAACGTGCTGGTTGTGAACGGGGGTGGCGGGTGTCGCTTGACCCGGCGGCGTTCAACGGTCGCCACGGAATGCGTGCCCGACACCACGGCCTGCTTCGCACGGGCTGCAAGATCGGCATTGTTGACGTCGAACTGGTCCAGCTTGCGGCCATCGAGGTGTGTGAGGCGGGCGACGAAGGGCGCACCGCCGGGCGTGGTCAGATGTGCCTCGATCGTCCAATACTCGCGCGGCTTGAAAACCTCGATCTCACTCTCGCGGTCGCAAATCAGGCGTAGCGCCACCGACTGCACCCGCCCGGCACTACGGCTGCCCGGCAGCTTCCGCCACAATACGGGCGACAGGGTAAAGCCGACCAAATAATCCAGCGCGCGGCGGGCGAGGTACGCCTCGATCAAGGGCTGATCCAGCTCCCGCGGATGGGCGATCGCGTATTGGATGGCGGATTTGGTGATTTCGTTGAACGTGATGCGGTGGACCGTCACACCCCGCAGCGCCTTCTTATCGTCCAGCATGGCGCGCACGTGCCAACTGATCGCCTCACCCTCGCGATCGGGGTCGGTTGCCAGATACAGGGTGTCTGCCCCCTTTAGCGCCTTCGCGATGGCCGTTATTTGGCGCTGGCCGCGGTCATCGGCGGCCCAATCCATGGCAAAATCTTGCTCTGGCCGTACGCTGCCATCCTTGGCCGGCAGGTCGCGCACGTGGCCGAAGCTTGCGAGCACCGTGTACCCGCCGCCCAGGTACTTATTGATAGTCTTCGCCTTCGCAGGCGATTCGACGACGACGACGTCCGTCATAGCATCCTTTGTAGGTGATCGTCCGCGACGACGCGGCTGACCTGGTTGCCGGGCAGTGTCTCGATCTGGTCGGAAAGTTCCAAATCGCTCAGTCCGGCCATTATGGCGGCGGCGGAGAACTGGCAGCGCCGCACCAGATCGTCAACCGGGCAGGGTGAAAAGCCGATCAGGTCCAGTAGTTTGTTACGAACCTGGACTGGGTCGGCAGCGGCCTCGTACCCGGCCTGTTGCTCGGCCAGGCCGTCCGGTAGACCTGGCATCTCTGGCAAATGGGCCAAAACGTCGGCGGCTGTTTCTGTCAGCGTCGCACCCTGCCGGATTAGATCGTTCGACCCCCGGCACCGTGGGTCGAGGGGGGAGCCCGGGACGGCAAACAGCATCCGGTCCATATCATGCGCGTCCTGCGCCGTAATAAGGCTGCCGGACCGCAGCGCCGCCTCGATCACGATCACGCCCAGCGATAATCCGGCGATCACGCGGTTGCGGCGGGGGAAATGCCGGGCCTGGGGCGCGGTGCCGAGTGGCGCTTCGGCGACGATCGCGCCGCGCTCGGCGATGCGGGCTTGCAGCTTTTCATGCTCGGGCGGGTACACCATGTCGATCCCACCCGCGACGGCGGCGACGGTGCGGCCCGTGTGCATGGCGCCGGTATGTGCGGCAGCGTCGATCCCACGGGCTAGCCCGCTTACAACGATCAGCCCGGCACCCGCCAGTTCTGCCGCCAGCGCCTCCGCCATGCGTTGCCCGGGTGCCGAGGCATTGCGGGCACCGACCAGCGCGACGGCGCGTACCGCCAGCGCGGTCACGTCGCCCAGCACGGTCAATACCGGGGGTGCCACGCCCAGTAGCGCCAAAAGCGGCGGATAATCCGGGCCGCCCATCACCAACATGCGCCCGCCGAGCTTGTGGACACGCTCCATCTCCCGCTCGATCTCGGCCACGGTGGGAATGCGCGGCCGGGTCGCACGGCCGGCGCGCGCGGCGATTTCGGGTAGGGCGGTTATGGCGTCCGCGGGGCTGTGTTCCCGCAGCAGGCGGCGATAGGTGACGGGGCCTACGCCCTCGGTCCGTGCCAGGCGTATGCGATCGCGTAGGTCGCTCACTTGCCGACCAGCGGCTCGGTCCCGGCGCGTAACCGGGCAATGTTGTCGGCATGGCGCGCGATCACAACGGCGCTGACCAGCAACACGATCCCAGCGGGCACCAGGCCGACAAGCCAGGCCATCAGCACCGGTGCCGCGCCGAAAGCCGCCAGTGCGCCCACGGATGAACGGCGGCTGGCGGCCATGGCACCCAACCAGACCGCGCAGGCCAGCGCGCCGGGCAGCCACGCTGTGCCGATCACCACGCCCAGCCCCGTCGCGACCCCCTTGCCACCGCGCCCGCCCATCCATGGCGACGTGCAATGCCCAACAACCGCTGCAAGCCCGGCCAGCCAGCCGAGTTCTGGCCAGGCTGTGGCTTGGGTCAGCATTACTGCCGCCACGCCCTTGGCACCGTCCAGCAGCAATGTCGCGGCGGCAACGTCCTTGCGGCCAGTACGCAATACGTTGGTGGCACCGATATTGCCGGAACCGATCGCGCGGATATCGCCCAGCCCGGCGGCGCGGGTCAGCAGCCAGCCGAACGGGATCGATCCCAGCGCATAGCCGAATACTAGCGCGCCGAGGACAATCAGCTCACCCATAAACGCGTCGGCCAGCTTTCCAGGTGCCGATGACCTGGCCCTCCAGCGCGCGCCCGTCGAACGGGGTGTTCGGCGCCTTGCCCGGCAGCGTTCCCGCCACGACCTGCCATGCGCGTTCGGGCGCAAACAGGCATAGATCGGCCGGCGCACCGCGGGTAAGTCCGGCCGTGATTCCCAGTACCCGCGCCGGCTGGCATGTCAGCAAGGCCAGCGCCCGCATCATCGCCAGGCCATTATTGTGTACCTGCGCCAACGTCACACCCAGCAACGTCGCGAGCCCGGCACCGCCCGGCGTCGCGAGTGCGAATGGCAGGCGCTTGTCGTCGGCGTCGCGCGGCTGGTGATCGGAGGCGATGGCGTCGATCGTGCCGTCTGCCAACGCCGCGCACACGGCCAGCCGGTCGGCTTCCGGACGCAGCGGCGGCGACAGTTTGGCGTAGGTCCGGAAGTCGCCGATCGCGGTTTCGTTCAGGTCGAAATAGGGCGGGGCGGTGTCGCACGTGACATCCAGGCCTTGGTCTTTGGCAACGCGGATCAGCCCAATCGCCTCGGCTGTGGAGACATGGGCTAGATGCAGCCGGCCGCCAGTCAGGGTGAGCAGCCGCAGGTCGCGGGCAACCATGATCGCCTCCGCTGCGGCGGGGATAGCCGGCAGGCCCAGACGCGTCGCCAGCTCACCCTCGGTCGCTACGCCGCCCTTGGCCAGGGCCGGGTCTTCGGGGTGTTGAACGATCCGCACGCCAAAGCCGCGGCCGTAGCTCAGCGCCTGGCGCATGAGGCGCGTGTCGGCAATCGCGCGTTGGCCATCGCTGAACAGCACCGCGCCGGCCTCTTGCAACAGCCCGATCTCCGCCATCTCCTCGCCCCGGCAGCCGCGCGTGACGGCGCCGTAGGGCAGGATGGTCAGGCTACCGGTTTCCTCCCCTCGCGCGCGCAGCAGCCGGACGATGGCCGGATCGTCGACGGCCGGGCGGCTATCGGGCAGGACGGCTAGGGTCGTGATGCCAGACGACGCGGCGGCGCGTGCGGCGGAGGCGATGGTTTCGCGGTACTCGAACCCCGGCTCGCCCAACGCCGCGCGCATGTCCACCAGCCCGGGGCACAGGATTGCGCCGTCCCCATCGATTGTGTGTGCGCCGTCCGGGCGGCCCAGCGCCGTGCCGAAATCGGCGATACACCCGCCCTGCATCAGCAGCGCGCCGTGTTGGTCGAGGCCGGTGGCCGGATCCATCAAACGGACGTTGGTGAACAACACTGGTTCAGGCATTGCGGCGTCCGGTTCGGGCCAGCGTGTCCAGGACGGCCATCCGAACGGCGACGCCCATCTCGACCTGCTCCGCAATTACGCTATGGGCCGGATCGTCGGCGACAGCGCTGTCGATCTCGACACCCCGGTTCATCGGGCCGGGGTGCATGACCAACACATCTGGCTTGGCCCGGCGAAGTTTGTCGTGATCGAGGCCGAAAAAGCGGAAATACTCGCGGGTGCTGGGTACCAGGCCGCCGACGGTCCGCTCTTTTTGCAGGCGCAGCATCATCACGACGTCGGCACCATCGAGGCCGGTTGCCATGCTGTGATGAACCTCCACCCCCAGCGCCGCCGCCTCCGCCGGGATCAGCGTGGGCGGTCCCACAACGCGCAGGCGGGCACCCATGGCCGATAGCAGATGAATGTTGCTGCGCGCGACCCGGCTGTGCAGCACGTCGCCGCAGATTGCGACCAGCAACCCCTCCAGCCGGCCGCGACGACGGCGAAGGGTCAGCGCGTCCAGCAGCGCCTGCGTCGGGTGTTCGTGCGTGCCGTCACCCGCGTTGATTACGGCGGAGGTGACTTTTTGCGCCAACAGGTTGGGGGCGCCAGACTGATCGTGCCGTACCACCAACAAATCACACCGCATGGCGTTCAGTGTTGCGGCCGTGTCCAGCAGCGTCTCACCCTTGTTCACGCTGCTGGTGCTGACGCCCATGTTTATGACGTCCGCACCCAGGCGTTTGCCGGCGAGTTCGAAGCTCGTCCGGGTGCGGGTGCTATCCTCATAAAACAGGTTGATCAGCGTGCGTCCGCGCAGCAGGTCGCGCTGGGTTTTGCCGGATCGGTTCAACAGCACGTAGCTATCGGCCAGGTCCAGCAGCGCCTCGATCTCTGGCGGATGCAGGCCCTCGATCGCCAGCAGGTGCCGGTGGCGATAGCTCATGTGGCGGCTTGCAGAATGCGGGCCAGCGCCTCGGTCCGGCCGAGTGCGGCGAGCGTCGCATCGATGCCGGGGCTGGTGGTGGAGCCGGTTAGTGCCGCCCGCAACGGTTGCGCGACCTGGCCCAGCTTCTGACCGGTAACCTCGGCATAGTGGCGGAGCGCCTGATCCAAAGCGGGCGCGGTAAAGTCGGTCGCGGCCAGCGTGGGCATCAGCGCCTGCAGCGTCGCCTTCGCCGCGGGCGTCAGCAGGGCCAGCGCCTTGGGTTCAAAAGGCAACGGCAGCTCCCGGGCCAGGAACGCGGCGGATTGGGTCAGGTCGACCAGCGTTTTCGCACGCTCCTTCAGCCCCGGCATCAGGGTGTGGATACGCGCAATCTGGATGGCCTCCGGCTCCAGCGGGTGTAACCGCTCCACAACCAGCGCCGTCAGCCGCGCATCGTCCGTCTGTCGTATCCATACGCCGTTCAGGTGCTGTAGCCGGGCGGCATCCATGCGGCTCGCAGCCTGCCCGACGCCGTCTAGGTCGAACAGGCGCACGGCCTCATCCCGTCCCAACACTTCCAGGTCGCCGTGGCCCCAGCCGAGCCGAAGCAAAAAATTACACAGCGCTTCTGGCAGCACGCCCTGGTCGCGGTATTCCAGCACACCGACGGCGCCGTGGCGTTTGGACAGCTTGGCCCCGTCGGCTCCGTGGATTAGCGGCAGGTGCGCAAACCGGGGCAGGTCCCAATTCAGCGCGTGGTAGATTGCGATCTGGCGGAAGGTGTTGGTCAGGTGATCGTCACCGCGGATGACGTGGGTGATGCCCATGTCGTGGTCGTCCACCACCACGGCGTGCAAATACGTGGGCACCCCGTCGCTTCGCAGGATAATCAGGTCGTCCAGCTCCGCATTGGCGACACGGACGGTGCCCTGCACCAGGTCCTCGACGACTGTGTGGCCAGTTTGCGGTGCGCGCAGACGGATAACGGACGGTACGCCTGCGGGGGCCAGGGCCGGGTCACGGTCGCGCCAGGTGCCGTCATAGCGGGGCGGCCGGCCCTCGGCCGCGGCGGTTTCGCGCATGATCCGCAGCTCGTCCGGCGTACACCAGCAGCGGTAGGCGTGGCCGGTATCTAGCATGCGCTGGGCCATCTCCGCATGCCGAGCCTGGCGGGTGGACTGGAATACCGGCGGCTCGTCACTGTCCAGACCTAGCCAATGCAGACCGTCCAGAATGCCCTGGGTAAAGGCCGAGGTACTGCGTTCCCGGTCGGTATCCTCGATCCGCAGCAGGTATTGCCCGCCATGGTGGCGGCTGAACAAGTAGTTGAACAGCGCCACCCGCGCGCCGCCGATATGTAGGTGCCCGGTTGGGCTGGGGGCAAAGCGAGTGCGGACCATGGGCGCCTGCTTATCACGCGGACCGTTGCCGTGAAGAGTGGGCTAGGTGTTAAGTGGCTTACACACGGAGGGGTTGTGCATTACGTCCGGACTGCAATCGACGCCCGGCTGACATTCCCGCGTGACGTGCTGCTGCGTTGGATCGAGGCGGAGCGGGGCCGGTTCGTGCCCTGGCTGGCTGTGTGCATGGGCGCCGGTGTCGTGGCGTATTTTGCCCGCACGACGGAGCCGGTGTGGTGGTCTGGACTGGCTGCTTCGGCGCTGGCCGTGCTGGGCGTGGCCTTAGCCCGACATACCCTGGTAGCGCGGGGCGTGGCGATATGCGGCTTGGTGGCGGCGCTGGGCTTTGCCGCGGCACAACTCGCCACCGGCCGGGCCGCACCGGCTGCGCCATTGCCGGCCAAGGCTGTCGTGCTGACGGCCACCGTGCGTGGTGTGGAGGCATTGCCGGAGGGGCGGCGGCTTATGCTCGATGGGGCCGTGCTGGGCGGGGCTGTGCTGGGCGGGGCTGTGCTGGGCGGGGCGGTCCTGGGCGAGGCGGTGCAAGACGCGTCGGTGCAAGACGGGGCGATGCAAGTCGGGGCGATGCAAGTCGGGGCGGTGCAAGACGGGGCAGCACCGATCGGGCGAAGCCTGCGGGTGCGGCTGAAACCGGATGATCCGGCCATCATCGCATCCGGTGACACGATCCAACTGCGCGCCCTGCTACGCCCGCCCGCGCCACCGGCCTATCCCGGCGCATGGGACCTGCAGCGGGATGCTTATTTCCATGGCCTGGCCGGGTACGGCACGGCGTTGGGCATGACGAAGGTTACGGCCCGGCAAACTCCCGGCGTGCGGGCCTGGTTGCAGGGCGTGCGCGACGGGGTGGCGGGCCGGGTGATGGCGGGCATCCCGGGGCCGGCCGGTGCCGTCGCGGCCACGCTGCTGACGGGCGGCACGGCGGCAATTCCCGCGACTGACCGGGCGGCATTCCGGGATTCGGGGTTGGCCCATCTGCTGGCGGTGGCCGGGCTGCATATCGGCATCGTCATGGGCCTGTTCATCGGCGTGACCCGCTTTGGCCTGGCGCTGAGCGAGCGGGCGGCGTTGTTCTGGCCGTGCAAGTCGATTGCCGCACTCTCCGGTTTGGCAGGCGGCGGCGTGTACCTCGTGCTGACGGGCGGCCATTTGCCAATCTTGCGCAGCTTCATGATGGCCAGCCTGGTGACGCTTGGCCTGGTGCTGGGGCGGCGCGCGATGTCGGTCCGCGGCTGGGCGTTAGCGGCGGTTGGTCTGATGCTGGCGTTGCCAAACGAGGTTGTGGGCGTCGGCTTTCAAATGAGCTTTTCCGCCGTGCTGGCGTTGATTGCGGGGTATGAGGCGCTGCGGCCCTGGCTGACCCGGCTGTACCGCCGCCGGGCGCTGCACCACGTGACAACCCTGGCGCTGACCAGCCTGCTGGCAGGCACGGCGTCGGCTCCGTATGCAGCCTACCATTTCGGACACTTCCAGCTTTACTTCATCCTCGCCAACCTGCTGGCGGTGCCGCTGACGGCGTTGTGGGTGCTGCCGGCCGGACTCGTGGCGCTGTTGCTGATGCCGTTCGGGCTGGAGCAGTTGGCGCTGGTGCCCATGGGCTACGGCGTGGACGTCATCATCGCGATCGCAAGAGGCACCGCGGCGCTGCCGGCAGCCACCGTGGCGCTGCCCGCCATGCCCGGCTGGGGCCTGGGCGTTTTCACTATCGGCCTAGGCTGGCTATGCCTGTGGCGGACCCGCTTGCGGCTGGTTGGGATCGTGCCAATGCTGGCGGGACTTCTCTCGCCGCTACTCACGGTGCCGCCAGACGTGCTGCTATCGTCCGACGGGCGGCTGATCGCGCTGCATGACGGCGGGTATTGGGCGCAGGACCGGGGCGGTGCCGCGTTTACCCGGGGTGCCTGGGAGGATCATCTGGCCAACGGCCCGATCCAAACGTTGGTGACAGGCCGCCCGGCACTATGCGGTCCGGGTGCGTGCGACATTGTGCGGGATGGTCAACTGGTGCGCCTGGTACGCGGCCGAGGCCGGCAGGGCGCGTGTGACGGGGTGTCCTTATTGATTTCCGCCGAGCCGGCACGCGGAGTCTGCCCGCGCGGCGTGCCGTATCTGGACCGATTCAGTGTCTGGCGGGATGGCGCACACGCCGTCTGGATCGAGCCCGGCAGCGTGCGCGTGATCAGTGACCGGCAGGCGCGTGGCGACCGGCCCTGGGTGCCCCCGCTTCCCGTGCCGCGTCCGCAAATTCCCGCCTTGCCGATGGCCACCCCAGATGAAGGTACGGTCGCAGAGTGACAC
>JAYVTX010000207.1:0-11096 GCA_043788425.1 Rhodospirillales bacterium | reverse complement strand
CCGAACCGGGGTCGTCCCGTCCTGCGCCCGGATGTCGCTATCCAGCTTGGCGGCAGTGTCGCTGATCCGGGCATCGCCCACGGCGATCCCGGCCGTATCCGCCGGGCGGGACGCGAAAGCGCCTTTGAACGTCACCCCACCTTCCGCATAATAATTGATCAGGTTGCGGTCGCCCGGCGCACCCATCAGGCGGGCAAACACGCCAACGCCCTGGTCTATGGAACCGCCGCGACGCCACACGAGCTGGTCGGCCGTGGCGTACACACTCTAATTTCCGCGTCGCAGCCGGGGCGTGCCCGGAATGGCACCCACATGGGCCCCGAACGCCACCAGGTTATCGCCCAGCCGCGTCCGCCGTTGGTCGGCGAAATTGTTAGGGTTGTACCAGGTCCCGATCTTATACGTGCCCGGCAAACCGGTCGCGTTTTCACCCTGGTTCAGCACGTACTGCACCTCACCTATCGCAAACACCCCATCTCGCAGGCGGAACGACGTGCCGTTCGGATTGCGCTGCTGCGGCGTGCCAGGGCCCGGACCGGCCGGGTCACCGTTGGTGATGGCACCTAACAGGAGCAGGTCGTCGCGCGGCAGCACCCGTACGCGGACGCCCGGGGCAGCTAGAGGGAATGACGGGCCGCTCGACGGTAGATCGGTACTCGGTAGCGTTGCCCACCCGAACGTGTGGTTGCCGAACAGATAGCCATACTGACTAATCATAAATTCCTGGTCGGCGGCGATTTGCCCTATGCGAACCCCAAGCTTTTTGTCGAACAGGAGTTGTTCATACCATAGCTCAAACAGCAGCGTGCCGCGCGGCGCTTCCAGCCCACTGGCGGTGTGAAGGTTGTTATTCAGCGCATTGACGCTCAATCCCCGGCCGTGGATTTGCCAGCCGCTGACGTTGATCGTGCCGCTGACCAAGCCGAACGCTTTTTCAAGGTCCAGGCCCACGCCCACTTGCGTCAGGCCGTCATACACACCAGCCCGGCGCGTGCCCCCGCTGATGTTGCCCAGAACCTCGCTGGTCTCCGGTAGCCCAAACGACAAACCGTGATCACCAAGCGATGTGCGAACGCCGCCGAAGTCGCCCAGCAGGTTTGCGCGCTCCTAAATACCCAACACGCCGGCCTCGCACGGCTTGACGTCGATCTGCCCGCCCGGCGTGCCCGGCAACACAACCGGCTGCGCCACCGCCGTTGCCCGGCATACGCAAATGCAGGCAGCGGCTATCCGAAGATTGAACTTGCGATCCATAGGCGTGACTTGAGGTCTAGGCCGTCAGATACGCAACCTTTCGAAAACGTGATCCGCCCGTGAAAAGAACATTGCCTGGCGTCCATACTCTGCGTAGGTTTCGGCGGCCCGTCCCGTAATACCGGCCTCCAAGGGCTCCGGCACCTGGAGAGTCGAGACATGGACCAGCCCATTGCCCTACCGAACTGGACCGAGGACACGAAGCCGGCTGACCCGTCGCGGGAGCGGTTCCGGCACAACTTGTCGCGCATCATGTCCGAGAAGAAAGTAACACAGGCCGGGCTCGCGCGGCAGATGGACGTGTCACGTGTGGCCGTTCACGCCTGGATTTGGGGCACATGCTTTCCTGAGACCTCGCGCCTACTTCGGCTTGCGCAGGCGCTGGATGTCAGCGTCGGCATGCTGCTCGATCAGCCAGCCCAGGCTGCGGTTTCCGATACATCGAACGAGGAGGTTCTGCTCCTCGATGCATTCCGGCGGCTACCGAGTCATGCCCGTCTGACGTTGCTTGCCGACGCATATGGAATGTTTGCCGCGCACACCGTCAATGGCGGCCGGCAGCAGCCAGCACCTGCTGGAACACGGCTCGCTGACCGGCGCTCGTCGCGTCCCAGCTGAACCGTTCGGCATAGGCCCGGGTTTCGGAGGCGGGCCGGCGTACAGTCGCGAGGAACTGCACCCCGGCGGCAATCCCGGCGGCCGAATTTTTAGGCATGATCACGCCGGCCGCGTAGTCTTGCACGACCTCAGGATTACCCGGGATCGGACTTGCAACAACCGGCGTGCCGCATGCCATCGACTCCAGCAAGACATTCGCCCAACCCTCCCTGCTGCTAGCGAGCACCAGGGCGTCGGCGGCGGTGTAGTATTGCGGAAGTGCCGCATGCGGAACCGGCCCCACCAGCCGTACCCGCCCAGCCACGCCCATGGACTGCGCAAGCGCCAGCAGCTTCGCCCGATCCGGACCATCACCCACGATCAGAAGCCGCCACTCCGGCAACAACGGCAATGCTGCAATGACCCGATGATGCCCCTTGCGATCGTTCAGCCCACCCACCGATAGCAGAGTCATTCCGTCGAGGCCGAGTGCCGCGCGCGCCGCGGCGCGATCTTGCGGCTGGAACTTTACCAAATCGACGCCGTTGCGCAGGACCGTGATCCGCGCCGGATCGGCACCGAGTGCGATCATGGCGATTTTTAGCCCGGCGCTTACGGAAATCAGCGCGTCTGCCCGCCGCATCGCCATCTGAATCAGCCGGCGCGGCACCGGGTAGTCCGGCAACTGCGTCACGTCCGATCCTCGGGCCGTGATCACGACCGGTACGCCAAAATGCCGCCCAAGCCATACCGCCGCGACGCCGTCCGGATAAAGATAATGCGCGTCGATCATGTCGAATTCGAGCCCCTGCCGCTGTGCGGTCGCCAGGGCGCGAACGCTGGCGGCATAGAGCAGCGCCGGGGCTGCCGACATGCCGTAGCGTGGAATAACGGGGTAGCGCGGATGCAGGATTCGCAGGCCGTCCCGCCGCTCCTCCAACTCCGCCATGGTTTGCCGGGCATAGTCACTGGCCGGTCGCAGGCGCGCTGCAATTGCCGGAAACCAGGGAACAGGCGCCATGACGGTCGCCGTCACGCCACCATCGGCCAGCAAGTGCCGCAACCGGTTTTCAACAAACACACCATGGTTAGGCGTTCCCCGGTGGGGGAACAATGTAGAGAAGGTCAGGATCCGGAGTGACGTGCCGTGCGCCAGCCCGGCCGCCGCGCTCACTTCCTAGTCAGTTGCTCATACAATTTCGTGGCGTCCGGGCGCTCATCAAAAGCGGCCGTATCTGCCAGTGCGCCCTTGATACTCGCCAGCGCCTCGTCTTTCTGGCCCAAATCGCTCTGTGCCCGGGCCATGTGGAACAGGATCGCCCGGTCATCCGCCCGCCCGGCCAATGCCTGTTTAAGCAACGGCATCGCTTGTTCCGCCTTACCTTCCGTCACCAATATCCAGCCCAGCGTGTCGGCGCTTTCGGGTGACGGCGCCACCAAGTACGCCCGCTGCGCCGTCTGCCTCGCAAGACCGTTGCCACGCTGCTGATAGACCCAGGCCAAATTGTTTAAGGCCTGACCGTCATTGGGCCGCTTTTCCAGCACGATCTTTAGATGCTGCTCCGCGTCGGGCAACCGTTTGGCACCGATGTCGTAAGTCGCCAGCATCTGCGCGACCTCAATCTCTCCAGGATTTGTGCGCAACCAGGTGCGTAGTACGTCCGACGCCTGGTCCGCGCCGCCCGCTGCCGCCAGGGCCAAAGCCTGCCGCAGGACAAGCGCGGCCACGGGCGTTCCCTTCAACTCCGACCCGTATGCGTTGGCGGCGTCGGTGTAGCGCTGCGCGTTCATCAGCACGTCACCTTTTAGAACGGCCGCTGCGGGCATGTTCACCGCCTCCTTCCGGAACGCTTCCGCTGCTGCAATCGCCGCGGGAACACCGTTCAGGCGCTGTTCCAATGCAATGAAGGTCGTCATCATTCCCAAATTGCCTGGCGACGACCGGAGCCCATCCTGCAATAGGTCCTGCGCCTCCTTCAGCTCCTTGTTATTGATCAGGACCTCGGTCAACGCCCGCCGTGCTTCCAGCTCCGTTGGCTGCGCAACCAGCACTGCGCGATAGGTAGATTTCGCGTCATTCACTGCGCCGGATGCAAACTGCGCCCGCGCCTGCGCAAGTTGCAGCGGGATCGTCAGCTGCCCGTCGACCCGCGCGCCATCCAACACCTCCAGCGCCATCGACGCCTTGCCGCTACGGGTCAGCAGGTCGGCCTGGGTTACCGTCAGCGCGTCGTCGCGGGGCCGGACCTTGCGGGCCGCCTCCAACGCCGCGATGGCTTGCGGTAATTTACCTTCCTGCACGAAGACTTGGGTCAGAGTATTTAGGGCGCCGACGTTCGCCGGGTCCTTGGTCAGGACCTGCTGAAGCAGCGCCTCACCGTCTGCCCGCTTGGATTGCAGGATCAGCGCCTTCGCCAGATTGATTTTCGCGTCTAGACTATCGGGAAACTGCTTTGCCACGGCTTCAAACTGCTGGCGTCCGCCTTCCATATCCTGCCGTGCCAATTTGATTAGGCCGGTCAGCACGCCCACTGCCTCGGTCTCACCAACCTGTTTCCGTAGGCGGTCCAGGGCTGCCTGTGCGCGATCCAGATCGCCGGTCGCGAGCGCCGTAGCCACCAGCGCCTCGCCAGCCTGGCTCTGGGCGGGCTGGATATCGAGCGACCGTTCAAGCGCCTTCGTTGCGCCGAAGGAATCGCCCATCTGCATCCGGCTTGCCGCGAGGCTGGTCAGCACGACCGGGTCCTTGGGCGCAATCTCTACCGCCCGCTCCAGCACACTTGCGGCCTCGGTCGGCTGCCCGGCGACCTGATAGGCCCGGCCGAGTAGCTCCAGCGTATCCTTGTCGTTCATCCCACGGGCGATCGCGGCCTTTAGCTGTTCGATCGCGCGTGCCGGGCGTTTCGCCCCGATCTCAATCCGGGCGAGCAGGCGCACCCCCTCCCCATCGGTCGGGTTGCGCTGAACGTACCGGGTCGCGTCCTCGGTCGCCAGTTCCACCTGCCCTAGATTGACGTGCGTCACCGCTTGGAAATACAGCCCGCGCGGGAAGGCGTTGATGGCCGGGCCAAGCTTCGCCAGCTCCGCATCCGCCTCCTGGTATTTACCTCCCCGGACGAACAGCACAGCGTTCAGATATAACGCTACAACGCTCCGCGGCTCTTTTTTAAGAACGACTTCAATGTCGGACACGGCCTTTTGGTCCTGACCCATGCTCATCAACAGGTTGGCCCGCTCTAGCAGCGAGGCCAACGACGTCGCGTCAAGGGCAACGGCTTGATCCAGCAACGCCAAGGCCCCGACGCGATCCCCGCGGCTCGCGAGCAGCTGCGCCTTGAACGCCATCGCGTCAACGCGGGTGCTGTCGATCGCCAGCGCCTCATCCGCGCGGCGCATCGCCAGGGCTTGGTCACCCATCATGCCGGCCAAACGGGACTGCGACAGCCGGACCTCAATATTACGGGGGGCCGCAGCCTGCGCCGTTTCGAGCGATGTTGTTGCAGCCGGCAGGTCGTTCAGTCCCACCTGCGCCTGGGCGCGCAGCATCAGCAGCTTGGCCGTCTTGTCCGGCGTCGGGCCGGACGTTGGCACGCCCTCCAGCACATCTGAAAAGCGGCGTTGGGCCAGGTAGCTTTGCCCCAACAGGGGTACGACGGTGCCGGGGTCGTAGTTCAAGCCCTGTGCAAGCTTCAGTTCCTTTTCGGCCGCGATTGGGTCATTTTGCGACAGTTGCAACTCACCCAGGCGAAAATGCGCCTCCGCATTCGCCGGGTCGGATTTCACGGCATTACGCAGCTCGATCTGGGCGGTGCGCACGTCGCCCTTGGCGATCGCCGCCCGTGCGCTGTCCATTGAATTGCCACTGGCAAACAACGCATAGCCTGCGCCACCCACGCCCAGAATGCCCAACGCGGCGACCGGGATGACGAACTTGTTCATGGTGTCGTTCCTTGGCGTGTCTGGACGGTTGGTCCGCCCGTTTCGATTTCGGCCATCGTTCCGTTATCTGCGGCCGGGCCTGGATTCAACCCGTGGGAATCGAGTAGCGAATACAACGTCGGACGGCTGACGCCAAGTAAGCGTGCAGCCGTCGCGAGTGTTCCGTTGCTGCGGGCCAACGCACGGGCCACCACGTCGCGTTCCGCCCGCGCGCGCGCAGCCCGTAGGTCATAGGCGGTCATGTCTTCAACACCTGGCGAGAGTTCTAGGTCGGCCGGGGTCAGCATCCGGCCCTGCGCCATGACAACGGCCCGCCGCATCCGGTGCTCCAGTTCCCGAATATTGCCCGGCCACGCGTGTGCCGCGATAGCGATAACCGCATCGTCAGACAATGCCCGTACGGTACGGCCAAACGCCGGCGCCAATTCGGCCAGCAAGTGCCGGGCCAGCAGCGCCGCATCGTCCCCGCGATCGCGCAGCGGCGGCACCCGGAGCGTGACGGGCGTCAGCCGATAATATAGGTCGCCGCCGAAAGACCCGGCCGCCATCCGCGCCTGCAGATCCTGGCTTGTGCTGGCCACAATCCGGGCATCGGCCGCCACAGCCTCTCTGCCGCCTACCCGTTCGAAGACATGATCGCGCAACAGGCGCAGCAGCCGGGCCTGCACGGGGCGCGGTAGGTCGCCGATCTCATCGAGGAACAGCGTCCCGCCGGCCGCCGCCTCGATCAGGCCCGGCGTTTGGCTGATGGCACCGGCAAACGCCCACCGTTCATGGCCGAACAACTCCGGCTCCAGCAGTGTTTCCGGCGTGCTGCCGCATTGCACGGTGATGAACGGCCCATCCCGGCGCGGCCCCAGATCGTGCAGCGCACGCGCAAGGCCCGCCTTACCCGTGCCAGGCTCTCCCAATAGCAGCACGGGTGCGCTGGCGGCGGCGAGCGTCGCCACCTCCGCGCATAGCTTTTGCATCGCCGGATGCATTGTCACGATCGACCCGATTACGGGCGGCAGGCCCGTTTTTTGAAGCCGGCTTTCACGCTCCAGCTTATGCAGGCGCAGGCTGCGGTCCACGATCGTCGTCAACACGCCGATATCGATCGGCTTTTCACAAAAATCATAGGCGCCAGCCGCGATGGCCCGTAGCGCGTGGCTGCGGTCCCCATGGCTGGTGGCCACGATCACCTTTGTCGATGGCACCTGGCGGGATAGTTGATCCAGCGTTGCAAACCCCTCGCTGACGCCATCCGGATCTGGCGGAAGGCCCAGGTCCATAATGGCCACCGCCGGCTGCTCGGCCCCGGCCAGCGCGATCGCTTGCGCGCGATCATGGGCAAACAGCACCTCGCACGACGGGAACGCCCACCGGTATTGCCCGCACAGGCCGAGATCGTCTTCGATAATCAGCAGCTTCGGCAATGCCTGTGTCATGCCGCAACTGCCGGTGCCGAGACGCGGCCGGTCGTGGCACCGTCTACACGGGTGAGCGATAGGCGCATTGTCGTGCCGGCAGCGGGCGCGCTGATCACGTCCAGCGCGCCGCCAGCTTCCTGCACTAACTCCTGCGCCTGGAATGCGCCGATGCCCGACCCATCCGATTTGGACGAGGCAAAGGGCTGAAAAAGGTGGTCGCGAATAAAACCCTCCGTCATGCCGGTCCCTACGTCGACGATATCGATTACGATCCGGGCAACTTCATGACGAACCCGCACGGTTACCGGCTTCCCATCGGACGCCTCGACGGCATTGTTCAACAAATGTGTCACGCAGGCGTCAAACGCGTCGCCGCTCATCGCGACGATGCCGGTTGATCCATCGTGCTCCAACACCACCGGTTGCCGCCGGGCGCGGCGATAGGTGGCAACCAGCGCCTCCAGCCGTGGCAGCGGGGCCAGGGCTGTCGGCGCGCGATCCGCTTCCGGCGTATCGAGGCGGCGAAGCAGGGCCGTGATTTTGGCCACCGACGCACTGACCGTCACCAACATATCCTGCTGGAATGCCGGGTTGGCGATATGCCGCTCCGCATTCGACAGCAGTAGCGATAGCTGGCTCGACACGTTCTTGATGTCATGTGCGACGAAGGCGAACCGCTTGCTGTAATCGTGCAATTGCCGGGTCTGCAGCATGATCTGGGTTGCGCGTTGTTCGGCAATGTACGTGGCAACCTCCCGCCCCAGGATCCGCAATAGGTCATACACTTCTTGATCGAGGATGAACGGTGCCCTGGGTGGGCCGACGATAACGACGCCGATTTGGACGGCGCGGTGCAGCAGGGGGATGGCAAGCCAGAGCGGCCCGAGGGCGGCAAGCGCTGCGGGAACCGCGTCTAGCCGCACGACCCATTCGCCACCGCGCATCCCCACGACCAACGGATCGTCGGCCATGATCGCGGAACTGGACGGCAGATTCCATGATCCCGTCCACGCAAACGCGTCCTGCGCCCCATCGCGGAGGAATAGCGCCCCGTTTGGACTATCGACGATGTCAGCCAGCGCCCGAATGGCCCGGGAATGCAGCGGGGAGTTGGCGTCCGACAGCGTGTCGATGCTGTCCAGCCATTGGCGGCGGTAGTCGTAACGGCTGGCGAAAAAGTGTTCCAGCACGCCCCGGCGTAACCGGGACCGGGCAGAGCCGGATGTCAGGACGACACCAATGACGATGACGCCCGCAAACAGTAGCGTAATCTTGGCAAGCCACGCCCAGTCGGGACCGAATTGCCGGAACGCCTCACCAGCGGCCGACAGCGTCATCAACACCGCGCCGCTCAGCACCAGGGTTGCGGAATGGAACGCCGCCGTGCGCGATAATTGGACGGGCCGCCAGCGCCGTTGACGGGCCGCGGCCGTGGTCAACAGCGGTGCCACGATCATGGCCGCCACGACCCGCGCGCCTTCTAAGCTATCGGAACCCTGGTAGAATAGCACCAGGTCGCCGCAGCGTAGGATGTCGAAACCGGCAAGCGCGCCCAGCAGCACGCACGGCAGCGCCACGTGCCAGCGGGCATGGCGCGGCACGTTAAAATAGAGGTTCTCGATCAGCAGTAATTCGGCAACGGCCAGGCCGATCCGCACGAGGATACCCGCCGAAAGCAGGGTGGCGCGACCATAATATAGCGGGGGCTGGGTTATGGCTGCGTAGACTGACAGCGCGGCCGCCGCCCCAAGCACCGCCAGAAAAGCCCGCCCAGTGCTACCCGACGCCATAACGGAACGGCGGTATAGATGGAGGATGAAGCCGTACCAGCACAATGCCCGCAGCAGGTCAGCCGCACCAGCCGGGCCGCCCAACGGCTCCTTGGCGGTCAGCATAACCGTAAGCGCCCATCCGGCAGTTACCATGCAGCAGCCGCCGAGCAAAATCCCGGTCAGGTGCCGTGCGCGCAGGACTATTATCAGGCCCAGCGACCCATAAAGTGCGGCGCAAAGCCCATAAAGCAGCGGGGTCACATCGACGAGTGCGCCAGCGAAGGTCATCGAATCACCACCCGGCGCGGGTCAGCGGGAGCCTTCTTGGAACAGGATCACACGGATGGTTGCAAACATGATCGATAGGTCGAGCAAGATTGACCGGTGCTTAACATAATACAGGTCGTAGGACAGCTTCATCCGCGCGTCTTCGACAGAGGCGCCATAGGGGTAATTAACCTGCGCCCAACCCGTCAGGCCGGGCTTTACGCGCGCGCGCTCCCGGTAATACGGGATCACGGCTGAAAGCTGATTGACGAAGTGCGGGCGCTCCGGACGGGGACCGATAAAGCTCATCTGCCCCCGCAAAATATTGAACAGCTGGGGCAGTTCATCCATTCGCGTCCGGCGGATGAACCCGCCAATCCGCGTAACCCGGGGGTCCGACGTTGTAGCCCAAGCGGGACCAGCACACTCCGCATTGATTTGCATGCTGCGGAATTTCAACAACGTGAACGGAATGGCATCAAGTCCAACCCGGTCCTGCCGATAAAGAACCGGCCCGGGACTGTCGAGCCGAACGGCGACTGCGACAAGCGCCATGAGGGGCGCGGTAAACACCACCATAGCCAGGCTGACCATGACGTCACCGGTACGGTTAACAGCAGCCTGCAACCGGCCCCCCGCGTTGTGTGCAACGTCGACCACCCATTCCGGCCCGATCGCGTCGATATCGACGCGGCGCAAGTGTCGCTCCCAAAACTGCGCCTCCGTCTGGATGCTTACCCCGGCGCTGGCATAGGCCGCCCGATCCGCTTCCGTCATCGCATCGAGCGCTGGGCGGGTTGCCACAAGATCCAGCACCCCGGCACGGCGTAGTTTGGCTGGATCCGCCTGCAACACGGGTCCGGCGGTGATGCTGATGAACCCGACCTGCGCGGCGGTTACAGCCGCGACAGTCGGCTGCATCCCTGCAGGGTCGCCCAGCATGGCGAACCGGCGCACAAAGACATTGGATCGCACGGCCGCTAAAAAGGTCAGGCGTGTCACAAATAGCGCAGCAATCCAGATACCCAATATCTCGAGCGGCCAGAGCCAATTCCGCCCAACGATGGTCGCCGCATCGATGCCGAGTGCAAGGCTGACCAACCAGGCCGCCGGGAAGGCCATCATCCCGCCCAGCGCCGTGTTGACCAGCATGCCACGTGTCCGGGCGAACACGGCAGGCTGATAAAGGCCGATCAAAAAAGCGGTCGACACAACAGCGAGGGCGATGAAAAAAGCTTGGTTAGTCGTGGGCATGCCTAGCCCGGCCGAAATCGTATCGGACGTCAGTAGGATCACGATCAAATAGTAGGAAAGCGCTAGCTCAAGCAGCCACAGAGCGAA
This sequence comes from Rhodospirillales bacterium, assembly GCA_043788425.1. Taxonomy (GTDB): domain Bacteria; phylum Pseudomonadota; class Alphaproteobacteria; order Acetobacterales; family Acetobacteraceae; genus JANPPS01. Next base: position 514 of record JAYVTX010000207.1, on the reverse strand, counting down.
CATTTCAATGGGTAAATTATTAACCACAAAGCGGGACATCATACCCTCGTCACGGTTTCGCGCTGACAACTAGTTTACCGGTGCGCCGCGTGCGACGTACCGCGTACAATGAGGTAACGCTAGAACTCTATCAACCATTCCGACTGTTTGGGCTGGTGGCGTGTCTTTTATGGGGCAAACGTCTTCACGCGCCCTTAAGCCCCAACAGTTAGAGTACGTGCCGATTACGGAAGCAAATAAGTTCTGGGCGTGCCCGGGGCGACGCTGGACGGCGGGGCGCGGGGGTTCTATGGGCGTACCAACGTGGTCGGTGTACGACAGCCCGCGCCGGTTGCTATCACAATAGTCAAGAGCACTGGTTATGCGGGATAATAAGGCGGAGAAGGCGGATTATGGTCATGGCGGTGCACACCCGGCGGCGGGCCAACATGCAACCTGCGGCCCAAACCTGACCATGGCCGGTGATGACCACCTGATCGAACGGGCAGCCGCCCTGCTGAAGGGTAAGATAGCC
>JAYVTX010000206.1:0-9874 GCA_043788425.1 Rhodospirillales bacterium | reverse complement strand
TTTTTGTACAATTCTCAAATCCAGACTTGGATAGCGAAGCAGTTGCGGCCAGACCACCAATGGTGAACAGGTCTTGCGCTGTTGTCCGCAGCGCAGCCTGCTGAAACGGCAGTAGTTGATCCTTCCCGGCGGGCGGATCTACGCTTGCACAGGTGGGGGTTGCAATTGCGCAGGGGTCCCGGGGCACTAGCCGGCCAGCGCCCCGCAATAGGTTCGCACTGGTGTCGACCGGAACCGCGTTGGCATAGGTGCCCGGTGCCGCTGGTGGCGTAATGGCCGGGCCCGCGGCGACGGTCGAGCCAGTCAGCGGCGCTGCATCCGTGTGGGTCAGGCCCAAATTGTGGGCAAGTTCGTGGGCGATGTTGTCGATGCCGGCAATGTAGCCGCTGCCATTATTGCCGGTGGTGACGACGGCACCGTTGGCGTTGGTCAGCCCGACGCCGAACGGCTGTGCCGCGGTCGAGGCCCCGGTTGCGTTCGGGTTGTGCGGCAGCGTGTTGACCAGCCAAAGGTCCAGTACGTTCCGGTCCAAGTTCTGGCCGTGGTTCGGCAGGTTGATGAGTTGGTGCGCCGGGTCGGTCGGGCTGCCGAACAGGTAGCCATGGGCCGGGTCATCCAGGATGGCAGGGTTGAGGTAGGCGGTGCTGTTAAACGTGATCGGGTCGAGGAAATTGACCGTGATTCCAGCCTGGTCGAAAATGCGCTGGGTCGCAGCGGGGTTGTAACCAATGCTGGAGAACGGGCTGGACAGCGCGCAGTTCAGGCCGTTGTCGTCGCACACGTTGATGACCTGGACGTTCACTACTGCCGCCTCTGCCGGCTGTAGGCCTCCGAGGGTGATCGCGGCTAAAAAACTCAGTACGGTCACCCGCCACTCAACGCGCATGCTGCCATTCGCCCTTGTTGAAACGTTACACATACAGGACAAAAACGTTTTGACAAAGAGTTTCGATCGGTGGGTGTTGCACCGCTGCCGAACGCTTCGGGGCTGCCTGACATCTCGTGGCTTGGTCCCGGCCGGCTGCGCGGCTCCGGCCGACGCGCAGCGCAGGCGGCTTTGTCTCATAACGAGACGGCCTTACCCTCTGCGATAGGCTGCGCGACCACGAGCTGGCGGCATCCCGGCTGCGTCGGCTTCATGGTCGGGCCGAAATGGCGAGGGAGAAGGGGTTTGGCTCGGCGTTGTAAACCAGGCTCGGTAAGTATGGGCGATCGCAACGCCCGCGGGGTTTCACGCCCGAGATGCTGCGGGGAGATCAGCGGATGATGAGCCTGGCTTTCGGCCGAGTGGCCGCATGACAAGGACGGCTGACGGCCACGAAGTTTCCGCCACAACCCTGTTCGGGTCCACATAGGCGGTCCACGGCCGGCGGCGCATCAGCCACGCGACTCTGCGGACCGCGTTGCACGCAGCAGGGAGTGGATCATTGCGTCGCGGTCTAAAAGCCTCCCGGCGAGCTGCCGCATAATCGTGCGCTGCAACGCTTCCGCCGCCTGAGGATGATCGGTTCGCAGGGCGGCAAACCTGGCCCGGGTCAACACCCGGACACGCATCGGCGCGTCTGCCAGTACGGTTGCAGTGCGTGGCTTGCCCAGCATGAAGCCGATCTCGCCCACCATAGTCCCCGGCCCATAGCGCCGTGCCCTAAGTGTGCCGCCGTTGACCGCGATCACCACACTGGCCGTACCAGCCTCAATAAAAACGACGTCGTCCGAGGCCTCGCCCTGTCGAACCAGCACCGCCCCTGCCGAGAGTTCGGCAATGTCGAACGCTGCTACCAGGGCGGCCGCATCAGCCGGGTGCTCGCACTCGTCGGTCAGCACGTCTGGCAAGGGCCGCGCAACACTGGTCGGCTGCCCGATCAGTAGGGAGTCTTCCGCCGCTTCGAGTGCCTCGTCCAACGTCGCCGTGGCCCGTACCCCTGGTTCCGCCAATAAACCGGCCATGTGCTGCCGCGCAGCCGCAGGGAAGCCTGCGAACACAAGCTCGGTCTCGTGCGCCCGGGTTGCGGCCACGAGCCGCTCCAGCGTTGTCAGCGCCGAGCCGTCCAGCCCATCGATATTGGACCCGTCAAGCACCAGATGCCGCAACCGGCCCAACCGGCCCCCTGCGGCATCAAGCTCCGCCTTAACGTCGAGCAGCAGCCGGTGTGTGGTGCCGAAAAACAGGAAGCCCTGCAAATAGAGAACCAGTGTCGCGTCCGCCTGTTGCTCCAACATCGCCCGCTCCGCTTCGGACCGCGCGACATGGCTCTGCGCTACGTCGCCTTTGAAGCGCGCCCGGATGGGCGAGGCACGGCTGTAGGTCAGCGCGAACGTGGCACAGCCCAGGGCGATGCCCGCGACGACGCCGCCGGCTAGTCCGAACTGAACCACCACCAGCACTACCGCGCCGACGGTCGCCCACTCAATCCGCGTCAGCCGCTTGCGAACGTCGATCAACCAAGTTTTGAGGATGCCCCAGGCGATGTAGATAAGCAGCGCCCCCAACACAGGCCGCGGCACGACGCCGAGCAAGCCCGGCACCAGCATCGGCACCAGCCCGGCCGCCAACCCCGTCGCGATGGTGGTTGCACGTCGGCGCGAGCCAAGCCGACGCAGCAGCATGCTCCGGCTCATACTCAACATGCCCGGTGCCCCGCCGCACAGCCCCGCGACCAAATTCGCGATCGCGCCGGCCCGCAGGTCGCGATTTAGGTCCGCATCCCGGTTGGTCGCGATTTCGATTCCGCTCAGGTTGAGCAGCAATCCGACGATACTTACCACAATGGTCGCCACCAGCGCTGGCCACTGCGAGATCAGCACCGGCCAGTCGATCGCGGCGATCATCGGCGGTGACCACGGTACCACCGGGTGCAAACCCGAGGCCGGTTGCAGCAGCCACCCCTCCGCGCGCTGCTGTACGACGCTCCATCCGACAAGCTGCGCCCCAACGTGATAGGTCGCGACTTCCAGCCCGACCAGCAACGGCAGTACTCCCGCCCGCGCCCAACGGCGTGTGCCCAGTACCAGGACGGCCGCTGCCAACAGCGACGCCCCAATCCGTCCCAGCACTGCCGGTTCCAGTAGCGATGCCGGTACCAATCGATGACCAACCGCCACCGCAGCACCGCCCGCCAGCAACGCCCATCCGGTGCCTGCCAGCAGTCCCGCAACCACCTGCAGCGGTAGATAGCGCACGGCCGCTCCGAAGCCTGTCGAGGCCATGAGCAGCGTTACGCACCCTGTGATGATCGCGGTCAGCGAGAGACCAGCCATCAACGTCGCCGACAACACCGCCTCTGGCCCACCCGCCAGCGCGGCGGTAATCGCCGCCATGCCGCCGGATAGCGCCACAACCGTGGTGCCTTCAAGGCTGCAAAATGCAAAGGGCGAACTGCTTAGCAGGGCCGTGATGGAACAGAGCACCATGCTCGATACGAGCAATACGAACAGTCCCTGGGCCGGCACGGTGCCTGGCGCAGCACCGAATAGCAGTGCCGCGTAGGAGAGTGTAAACGTCGCGGTTACAAGCCCTACTACGGCCACGGCCGGGAGATCTTCGGCCCAGCCGTGGGCGGCATCGATGAGGCCGGAGCGAGCGTCTGTTACGTTAGTGGACATATCGCTCACAGTGGCACACGGGCCTGGGTTTTGGAAATGTCGTTGCGTTCTTGCAATTCTCCCCGAGGCATTCCGGCGCCGGGGCTACTTAGCCTTCGCCCGCCACCGCCGCATGGGTTACGGTTTCGCGCCCGATAGGAAAGCGGATGCAAACCGGATTTACAACACGCTATTCGGCCGTGCTTGCCATGGATGTTGCCGGGTACACGCGCCTTATGGAGCTGGACGAGTCCGGCACCTTCGCCCGGGTCCGCGCCCTTATGGAAGACGTTGTGGCCCCCAGCATCGCTGAAACCGGCGGCCATGTTGTCAAATACACCGGCGACGGCGCACTTGTGGAGTGGCCTACCGTGTCCGCCGCTGTCCACGCCGCACTCCAAATACAAGCTCGCAACGAGGCGACCGAGCAAGCTGTCCGACCGGATCGTCGTGTTCGCATGCGCATGGGCCTTAACGCCTGCGACGTTATTGCCACTGAAACCGACATCTTCGGCGAAGGTGTGAACCTGGCTGCCCGGCTGGAAGGCATTGCGGGTGTTGGCGAGGTTTACGCCTCAGCCGCAGTTGCGGAGGGAGCAGCCGGGTCGTGCGCGTTCGTCGATTTGGGTGAACGCCGCCTAAAGAACGTTGCCCGGCCGGTGCGGGTGTTCCGCGCGGCCCGGCCCGATGACGACCGCGCCGGCAGCGGCACCCTGCCCGGCGCCCCAGGGCTGCACATCCAGGGGTTCGGTGATCGCCCCGCCATTGCCGTGCTGCCGTTCAAGGAAAATGGCGGCGACCGGGGCCACTTCGCCGTCGGCGTGACCGAGGGCATGATAACTGCCCTCGCCCGCTGGAACAGCTACCCCGTCATCTCCCGCAACTCCGTGTTTGCACTGGGCGGTACCGACCTGGACCTGCGCCTAGTCGGCCAGCAGCTCGGGGTCCGTTATGTGGTGGAAGGCAGCTTGCATCGGACCCGGGATCGCCTGCGCACGGTGGTGGCCCTCATCGACGTCGATACCGACGCGACCCTACTGTCTGAAACCTACGACAGCGATGCCGGTGATGTCCTGGTCGTGCAGGACGAGATCGTGCGCGCGCTTGTTGGTCGGCTCGAACCCGCGTTGCTACGGCGCGAGCGCGACCGCGTAGCAACAGCACAGCCAGTGAACCCGACGACCTACGAGATGGTCCAACTCGGCCTGTGGCATCACTATAAATACGAGCGCACCCATAATAGGGCAGCGCAGGAAGTTCTGGACCGGGCACTCAGCCTCGAGCCCGGCAACGTGCAGGGTACGGTGACACTCGCCCTGGCGACCATGCACGCGGCCAATCTCGGGTGGAGCGACGACCGCAATGCCGCGCAAGCCCGGGCGCTGGCGCTGGCGCGGCAGGCCGTGGTGACGGCACCCGATGATCCATCGACCAACTTCGCCTTGGGGACCGTGTGCCAGAACATGGCGCGGCCTGAAGAAGCGGCGCGCCATCTGAAGGAGGCAATCCGGCTCAATCCCAGCCACGCTTTCGCCCATGCAAATTTAGGGTACGTTAACTGCTTCCTGGACCGCCCCGACGAGGCACTGCCGGAATTCGAGCTGGCTTTTCGCCTGAGCCCCGGCGACCCGCGTCGTTTTATGTGGAGCCCGGGCCTGGCTGCCAGCCACTATTTGGCTGGGCGGCACCGGGCGGCGTTGGCTGCATCGCACGAAGCGTTGCAGCTTAATCCCCTGCATCCGGTGGCGCTGCGCTACCTAGTTGCGTCGCTGGGCATGATGGGGCGCGGGGCAGAAGCCCGGCCGGCATTGGCGATGCTGGCGAACATCGATGGCGATCTGGCCGGGTCAACAACACACCTCTATCGATCGTATACCGCCGCTGCAGCCACCAAACTGCTCGACGGATTACAACGCGCCGGCTTTGCCTAGCGGGGTGGTCCAGAAAGCCCTTCAACGAGGATGAGCGGCCATTTCACTTTCTTCGCGCCGAGCCAAGCGTTTTGTTCGCTGCCGCGGTCGCTGCCACGGCAGCTTTCGACCCAAACGGAAGCTATCTCTAAGGCCCTCGCAGCTGCGCAGGTGGCCAGGAAGATGGCAAGGCCTGGCTGAACGGCGAAATGGGGTTCAGATTACCAGCTTATCTGTGGTGTTGATCCGGCATGACCAAAGGCGCGCTCGCTCGCTTCAAGATCGTCGATCTAACCCGCGTTCGTGCCGGGCCCACCTGCGTGCGGCACTTCGCCGACCACGGCGCGCAGGTTATCAAAGTCGAGGCGCCCGGCGGCGATGGTGGCATGGGCGGCCCGCGCCTCGGCTCCGATTTTCAGAACCTGCACCGCAACAAGCGCGCCATCGCGCTCGACCTTAAATCCCCCATGGGCCTTGAGATATTGTTCAAGCTGGCGCGCCAGGCCGACGTGCTGGTCGAGAACTTTCGCCCCGATGTGAAAGACCGCTTGGGCATCGGCTATGCGGCCATGCGCGCCGTGAACCCGCGCCTGGTGTATGCCAGTATCTCCGGCTTCGGGGAGGAAGGTCCCTATCGCATGCGCCCCGGCTTTGACCAGATCGCGCAGGGAATGGGCGGGCTGATGTCCGTCACCGGCGCGCCGGGGCAAGGGCCGATGCGGGTTGGCATTCCAGTGGCCGACCTCACGGCCGGGCACTTCGCGGCGCAGGGGGTGTTGACGGCACTGCTGGAGCGCGAGGTCTCGGGTGAAGGCCAATGGGTGCAGGTAAGCCTGCTGGCGGCGCAGATCGCGATGATGGATTTCCAGGCGGCGCGCTGGTTGGTGGAGGGCGAGGTGCCGGGCCAGGCCGGTAACGACCACCCGACGACCATCCCGACCGGCGTATTCCCGACCAGCGACGGCCACATCAATATCGCCGCAGCCGGGGAGGCGATCTGGCGCCGTCTCGCCGGGGCACTTGGGCTTGATGCCTTGGTTTCCGACCCGGCCTATGCCACCGCGGCCGCCCGGTCCGCCAACCGCGCCGGGCTGAATGCCGCGATTGGCCGCGTGACACAAACCGCGACCAGCGCGCACTGGGTCGCAACACTAAACGCGGCCGAAATCCCGTGTGGCCCGATCTACACCATGGATCAGGTGTTTGCCGACCCGCAGGTCCAGAGTCTGCAAATTGCCCGCACGGTTCGCCACCCCGAGCTTGGTGACATCGCACTCGTCGGCCCGCCCGCGACGCTAAGCCGCACCCCGGCTGCGATCGTGAGCCCCGCGCCCGCCCTGGGCCAACACACGGACGCGGTCCTGGCTGAGCTCGGCTACGCGCCCGACGCGATCGCCGCTTTCAAACGCGAAGGAGTAATTGAGTGATGCCCGACCCGCAGACTGTCGCCGAGGAGCTTATCTACCGCGTCACCGACGGTATCGGCTACGTAACCTTCAACCGCCCGCATGCCCGCAACGCCATGCTATTCAGCATGTATGAGCGGCTGGAAGCGATTTGCGCCGAGATCAACGCCGACAGCGGGATCCGCGCGCTCGTGCTGACCGGCGCGGGGGATAAGGCATTCGCCTCCGGCACCGACATTTCGCAGTTCCGCGCCTTCAAGACCCCGGAGGACGCCCTGGGTTACGAGGCCCGGATCGACCGCGTGCTGATCGCGCTCGAACAAGTGCGCGTGCCCACGATCGCGGCACTCAACGGCGCCTGCACCGGCGGCGGCGCCGGGATGGCCGCTTGCTGCGACCTGCGGATCGCAACGCCCACGCTGCGCTTCGGCTTCCCGATTGCCCGCACGTTGGGAAACTGCTTGTCGATGTCGAACTATGCGCGCCTTGTGGCGCTGATAGGCCCGGCGCGGGTCAAGGAATTGGTGTTCACCGCGCGCCTTATTGGGGCGGAGGAGGCTAAGGCCGCGGGTTTGGTAAACGAGATACTGCCCGATGGCGAGGCACTTGCAGCCCGCGCGGCTGAGCTGGCGCAACTTGTCGCCTCCCATGCCCCGCTCACGCTGCGCGCCACCAAGGAGGCGCTTCGCCGGCTTGAGAGCCGATCCCGTCCCGGGGAAGCCGACCGCGACCTGATCCTGATGTGCTACATGAGCGCCGACTTTCGCGAGGGCATGGACGCGTTCCTGACCAAGCGCGCGCCGGTGTGGACGGGCGAGTAGTGAGGCAAGGGCTAGCGCCTACTGCGTTTGATATCGAGCGCCTCGCAAAGCCATTGCACCGGCCAAATCTCTCGATGTTTCGCAACGAAGCCGCACGTCAAAGTGGCTCCCTGGCGAAGTAGGTCGCGGCTTTTTTGCTTGAGCCGCATAGCGGATCAAGGCGCTTCGCCTTGAGCGTGGCGCTAACATGCCGCGGCTGGTCTGGCTCCTGCTGCTCTGGCTTACGCTGGCCCCGGCCCGGGTACGCGTGGGCCGGGTCGGCACCGAGTTTCTTGATTAACCGCCGACACCCCACGCTGTTTGACCAGCCGAACCGCCTCCAGCTTGAACGCCCTGCTGAATTGTCGCCGCACCATCGCAATCTGCGAATTTGTGAAATACCCAAAACCCGGCGTTCACCACATAGCGGGGGCAGAGTTCCCACGGAACAAATAACATACAGAGCCGTTGTCGCTGTCGGCTCTGGCGGACACTCCATATTGGAGTGCGGAGAGCCCAGTCGTAAAAGGTGCCGGGCACCGCTCGGATGGCCGGAGTGGTTTCTCGGCGGCTGGATTGAAGCCTGTGCGCGGATAGGATCAGCTACTCGTATGTTCACCGACCACCCACCCACTTCCGACCGCCAAACCGACTTTCTGTCCGGCTCCCAGGAACTCGGGCAGTGCATCCGCAAACACGATTGGTCCGCCACGCCGCTAGGACCGATCGAGGGGTGGCCGCAGTCGCTGCGGGCGGCATTGTCGGCCTGCCTCGGATCGCCGCTGGCGACGGCTGTGCTGTGGGGCGCCGACTACCGGATGCTCTACAACGACGCCTATGCCGTAACCCTGGCCGATCGGCACCCGTGGGCGCTTGGCCGTCCTTTCATTGAGGTCTGGCGTGAGGTCGGCGGCGATCTACGTGCATCCCAACTCGCTGAGGTAACGCAATCAGGGCGAGGATTTGCCGCGGAGGAGCAGCAGGCGGTGCTGCACGGTGCCGGCACGGCCGAGGAAACGCAGTCGCTGCATAGCTTCGCCCCTATTCGAGGCGAGGGTGAGACGGTCGTTGGCATCGTGCATATGGCGGTGGAAACCAGGGCGCAGGGTCCGGCCGATAAAGTGCGATTGGAGGGCGAACGCCGGTTTAATACGGCCGTCGAGGCAACGAGCCTCGGCTCCGATTTTCGGGCACTGTTCGAAGCCTCACCGACGCCGTTCGTCGTGGTGTCGCCCCCTGATTGGACCATCGTCGCCGCCAACGATGCCCGGCTTGCGCTGACGGGTGCCACACGAGCCGAACAGATCGGCCGCAAGCTGTTCGAGGCATTTCCCGACGACCCGAGCCACGCGGAGGCCGATGGGGTCAGGAACCTCGCAGCGTCGCTGGAGCGGGTGGTGGCCACAGCCACGACGGACGTCATGGCCATCCAGCGCTATGACATACAGGACGCCGGCGGCCGGTTTGTCGAACGATGGTGGAGCCCGATTAACACGCCGGTCATAGGCAAAGACGGCAAGGTGGCGCTGGTGATCCACCGGGTCGAGGAAGTGACCGAGGTAATTCGGCTACGTGGCCAAGCCGACGCCCGCAACCAGCTGGTCCGCGACATGCAGGCAGTGATCGACCGCGAGCGGGGGACCGCCACTGCGTTGCGCGCCAGCGAGGAGTTCAACCGTCAAATCCTCGCCAGCTCTGCCGATTGCATCAAGGTGCTCGACCTGGATGGCCGCATCCAGTTCATGAGTGAAGGCGGCATGGGCGTGATGGAGGTGGAAGCGTTCAGCGCAATCCAAGGCACCTGTTGGCCCGACTTTTGGCGCGGAGAGGGACATGCGAAGGCCCTGGAGGCTGTAAAAACCGCCAGACAAGGTGGGACAGGGCGTTTCCAGGGCTTTGCGACCACGATGAAGGGAAGCCCACGTTGGTGGGACGTTATCGTCACCGCCATGCTCGGTGCCGATGGCGCACCGGAGAAGCTCCTATCGATATCACGAGACGTTACCGCGACTAAAACGGCCGAGATGCGCCTGCGCGAAGTCAATGACACGCTGGAGGTCCAGGTGGTCGAGCGCACGGCCGAGCGTGACCGCATGTGGGATACCTCGCCCGACCTCATGGTCGTTATCGACTTTCAAGGCGTGTTCCGCCGTGTAAACCCGGCCTGGACAGCGGT
>JAYVTX010000205.1:0-3365 GCA_043788425.1 Rhodospirillales bacterium | reverse complement strand
GTTGCTGCGAGGCGGTACGGCGGCTGATCTAACGTCAGATTGGGGGCAGGGGAACTACAATTCGTTGCCATGCTTCGTTGACAGGGGGGCGGGTGGGGCGTAGTGGCCGGAATGAGATTGTGACGTCGCTCCGCGTGATCGCGCAGCGGCGCTCTTGTGTTTTGTGGGGTGGGTCTGATGTTCGACGCTCTGTCGGGCAAACTTTCGGGCGTGTTTGACGGGCTGCGGCGACGCGGCACGCTGAACGAGGCTGATGTGGCCGACGCGCTTCGTGAAGTGCGGTTGGCGCTGCTGGAAGCAGACGTCGCGCTCCCCGTTGTCAAGGACTTCATCGAGCAGGTCCGGACCCGCGCGCTGGGGACCGAGGTGTTGGATAGCGTCAGCCCCGGCCAGACGGTCATTAAGATCGTGAACGACGTACTGATCGACGCCCTGGGTGGTGCCGGTGTCGTGCCGCTCAATCTGAATGCTGCCGCACCCGTGCCAATTCTAATGGTTGGGCTGCAAGGGTCCGGTAAAACCACAACGTCAGGCAAGCTCGCGCTACGGCTTACCCGGCGTGACAAAAAGCGAGTTCTACTTGCGTCGTTGGACACGCAGCGGCCGGCAGCCCAGCTGCAATTGCAGCAATTGGCGCAGCAGGCCGGCGTGGCCAGCCTGCCGATCATCCCCGGCCAGACCCCGGTACAGATCGCCCAGCGCGCGATGGAGACTGGCCGGCGCGAAGTGTATGACGTCGTAATCCTGGACACCGCCGGGCGCCTCGGTATCGATGCGGCGCTGATGGCGGAGGTGCAGCAGATCCGCTTTGCCACCAACCCAGCCGAAACGCTGCTGGTGGTAGACGCCATGACCGGGCAGGACGCGGTGCAGACCGCCCGCGCGTTTAATGAAGCGCTGGGCATTACCGGCATCGTGCTGACCCGGATGGATGGTGACGCCCGCGGCGGTGCGGCGCTTTCGATGCGGCAGGTGACCGGCGCGCCGCTGAAGCTGATGGGCCAAGGTGAAAAGCTCGATGCGCTGGAGGAGTTCCACCCCGAGCGTGTCGCGGGGCGCATCTTGGGCATGGGCGACATCGTTGGCCTGGTCGAACGTGCGTCCGAGACGATCGAGCTGGAAGATGCCGAGCGTCTGGCCAAGAAGATGGCGCGGGGTCAATTCGACCTCGATGACTACGCGCAGCAGCTTAAGCAGATCACCAAGATGGGCAGCATTGAGGGGATCCTCGCGATGTTGCCCGGTGTTGGTAAAATCAAGGAGCAGCTGGCGGGTGCCAACCTGGACACGAAAGTTCTGGGGCGGCAGGCGGCGATTATTTCGTCCATGACCAAAAAGGAACGCAAGACGCCGGACGTGATCAAGGCAAGCCGTAAGAAGCGGATCGCAGCCGGGTCGGGGACAAGCGTGCAGGACGTGAACCGGCTGCTGAAGCAGTTCGACGATATGTCCACGATGATGAAGCGGATGAGCAAGCTGGGGCAAAAGGGGCTGATGCGTCAGGGAATGGGTGCCCTGATGCCAAAGTCGATGCAGCAGCGGCGTCCTTTTTAATCTTTTAAGAACAGGAAGTTACACATGGGTCTTAAGATCAGGTTGGCACGGGCGGGCGCGAAGAAGCGGCCGTACTACCACATCGTTATCGCCGATAGCCGCAGCCCCCGCGACGGGCGGTTCTTGGAAAAGGTTGGCAGTTACAACCCGATGCTGCCCGCCGACCATGCCGAGCGCGTGCGCCTGGTAAACGAGCGGATCACGCATTGGATGAGCGAGGGTGCGCTGCCGACGGAGCGTGTGGCACGCTTCCTGGGTGTTGCCGGGCTGGCCCCAATGCCAGTGTATCGCGAGCAGCCGATCCAGTCGGCCCCAAAGAAGAAGGCGCAGGAACGCGCCAAGGCCAACGCGCCAGCCTAAATGGAGCAGCGCCGCATCCTGATGGGCGTGGTTGGCCGGCCGCATGGCGTGCGGGGGCTGGTGCATGTGCAAAGCTACACGGCCGAGCCTGCCGCGCTTGCCGGCTATGGCGCGCTGTCGGACGATCAGGGGCGGCACTGGACGTTGGTATGGCGCCAGGCAGGCGTGGCGCAGCTGCACGGGGCTGACGGCCAGGCGCTGGCGGATCGCACGGCGGCGGAGCGGCTGACTAACACCCGTTTGTATGTCGAGCGCGACCGACTGCCAGCCCCCGATGCGGACGAGTTCTACCTCACGGACCTAATGGGGCTTCAGGCCCTGGACGCGGCGGGGGCAGCCATGGGCCGGGTTACGGTGGTGCATGATTACGGGGCTGGCGTCAGTCTGGAGTTGGATACCGGTGCGATCGTGCCGTTCACACAAGCCTGCGTTCCAGCGGTCGACGTGCCAGCTGGACACCTAACGATCGTGATGCCGGATGAGGTTGTCGTGACCGAGGCTTTGCCATGACCTGGCGTGCCAACGTGTACACGCTTTTTCCGGCGATGTTCCCGGGGGCGCTTGGGCAGTCGCTTGCCGGGCGGGCGGCGGGCGATGTGTGGCACCTGGATGTGCACGACATTCGGGACGCGGCTACGGACCGTCATCGCACGGTTGACGACACACCGTATGGCGGCGGTGCAGGCATGGTCATGCGCGCCGACGTGCTCGACCGTGCATTGGGACAAGATGATGCCCGGCCGCTGATCTACTTGTCACCCCGTGGGACGCCGTTGAACCAGGCCCGCGTCCGGACCCTTGCCGCCGGCCCCGGCGTCCGCCTGGTTTGCGGACGGTATGAGGGTGTGGACCAGCGCGTGCTAGACGCCCGGGCCATGGAGGAGATTAGCGTCGGTGACTACGTGCTATCCGGCGGCGAGCTGCCCGCCCTCGTGCTGCTTGACGCCTGCATCCGGCTGCTACCTGGCGTTATGGGCGCGGCGGTGTCGGCGCGTGAGGAGAGCTTTAGCGGCCCGACACTTGAATACCCGCATTACACCCGGCCGGCCGTATGGGACGGTCGTGCCGTGCCGGACGTGCTTCTATCTGGCCATCACGCCGCCATCGACGCGTGGCGGCGCGATCAGGCCCTAACCCTCACCCGGCAGCGCCGCCCGGACCTGCTGTCCCGCGCCGCGGCCGCCGCCCATTCTTAAAGGAACGACCATGAACATCATCCAGACGCTTGAAGCCGAGCAAATCGCAAAGCTGACCGCCATCCGCCCGATCCCTCGCTTTCAGCCCGGCGACACGGTGAAGGTCATGGTCAAGGTCGTGGAGGGTGAGCGGACGCGCGTCCAGGCCTATGAGGGTGTGTGCATCGCGCGTAGCAATAAAGGCATCAACAGCAACTTCACGGTCCGTAAGATTAGCTATGGCGAGGGCGTCGAGCGCGTGTTTGCGCTGTACGC
>JAYVTX010000204.1:0-2644 GCA_043788425.1 Rhodospirillales bacterium | reverse complement strand
AGCCTGTTCGGCATCGGCGCGTCGTGGGGCGGCTACGAAAGCCTGGTGCTGCCGACCAACACTTTCGTTGTTCGTACAGCGGGAAACCTGGCGGGGGCTTCGATCCGTCTGCATATCGGTCTGGAAGATCCCGCCGACCTAATCGACGACCTCGAGCAAGCCATGTCGGTGTTCGCCGAGCGATAGGGCGCACAGTGAGGCACGCCTTGGTCTTGGCATGCGGGTGCGTCGGGCACAGATATTGGTCGGGGCCGATACGTTGGCCGTCATCAAAGGAATATACTGATGGCGATGCAACTGGGTGACTTCTGCAAAGCACTGCCGAGCTTCGAGATACAAATTCGGTCCACCTATTAATGGCTGTTGCACCGCAAACCGCCTCGGAAACCGTCGCCATGCCGCGTCAAGACCCTGCCTCGCTGCGACTGCTGCTGCCATACCTGCGGCCCTATATCGGGCAAATGGCGGGGGCGAGCGTATCGCTGCTGGTCGCGGCGGGATTGGTGCTGGGCATCGGCCAGGGGCTGCGGCGGCTAATCGATAACGGGTTCGGCGGCCACGACCCTGCCTCGCTGAATATGGCAGCTCTGGGCATGTTTGGCGTGGTCGCGGCTTTGGCAGGGGCCACCTACGTGCGGTTCTCGCTGATCTCGTGGCTGGGCGAACGGGTGGGCGCCGATCTGCGCCGCGCATTGTTCGACCACGTAATCACTTTGTCGCCCGGCTATTTCGAAACGGCGCGCACCGGCGACATTCTCAGCCGAATGACCGCCGATGTCAGCGTGCTGCAAACGCTGGTCGGCTCTGCAATCTCGATGTGGATTCGCAACGTTCTGATGGCGATCGGTGCGCTCACTTTGCTGGTGGCCACCAGTGCCAAGCTGGCCGGCATCGTTGTATTGGTGGTTCCGTTGGTGGTGGTGCCGCTGATCTTCTTCGGCCGGCGCGAAAAGCGGCTGTCGCGCGTGGCTCAGGACCGGGTGGGCGATCTGGGCGCCTATGCCGAGGAAACCCTGTCGGCGCTACCCACGGTGCAGGCTTTCACCCACGAGCCGGTGGATCGCCAGCTCTACTCCAACCGTATCGAGCAATCGGTCGACGCCGCCGTTCGGCGCATACGGACGCGCGCGCTGCTGATCCTGGTGGTCATTCTGTTGGGCTTCGGGGCGATCACGTTCAGCCTGTGGGTTGGCGGCCGGGACGTGATTGCCGGGCGGATGACCGGGGGTGACCTGGCCGCCTTCGTGTTCTACGCGGTGATGCTGGCCGGCGCCGGGGGGACGCTCAGCGAGTTGTGGGGTGAAATGCAGCGCGCCGCGGGTGCGGCCGACCGGCTGGCCGAGCTGCTGGCGCAGCGGCCCACCATCGCTGCACCCGCCTATCCCCAGCATTTCGCGCCCGCCAACCTTGGTTCGGCAGTGGGCTCGGTGAGTTTCCAGGACGTGGTGTTCCGCTATCCGTCGCGTCCGGGGGCGGCGGCACTGGACGGGATCGGCTTCGACGTGGCGCCCGGCGAAACCGTGGCCCTGGTCGGCCCTTCCGGCGCGGGCAAGACGACGGTGTTTCAGTTGCTGCAGCGATTCTACGACGTGCAGTCCGGCCAAGTGGTGGTTGACGGTATCGACGTGCGCGACGTCGACCCCTCGGAATTGCGGGCACGGCTGGCCGTGGTGCCGCAGGATCCGGTGATTTTTTCGGCCAACGCCTGGGAGAACATCCGCTACGGTCGTCCCGACGCCAGCGATGCCGAGGTGCGGCGGGCAGCGGAAGCCGCAGCGGCCGATTTCCTGTTCGAGCTGCCGGACGGTCTGGATACTTTCCTGGGCGAAAAAGGCGTGCGCCTGTCCGGCGGCCAACGCCAGCGTGTGGCGATCGCGCGCGCGATCCTGCGCCAAGCGCCGATTTTGCTGCTGGACGAAGCAACCAGCGCGCTCGATGCAGAATCCGAGCTGGCGGTGCAGCACGCGCTGACTGTGCTGGCGCATGATCGCACGACCCTGGTGGTCGCCCATCGCTTAGCCACTATCCGCCGGGCGGACCGAATTGTCGTCGTTGAGCGCGGACGCGTGGTGGCCCAGGGCTCGCACGACACGCTAGTCCGCCAGAATGGACTTTATGCCCGACTGTCCGCCCTGCAGTTCGATGCTGCGGCGACGGCGTCATGAAGGCAGCGCCGTCACCTCCGGGATGACGGATACCTCACGCCCAGCCGTCACCTGCGGCCAGGCTCGCGATCCAAGCCCGCACGCCTGCGGCATCGCCAAAGACATCCGGCACGCGCAGGCCAAGACCGCCCAGGGCGCGTGAGGCTGTCATGCCGTCCTCGTCGGTCACATCGTCGCCCACGAAGATGGGCAACCGGCCCAGGAAGGGTCGTGCAAGCATGAGCGCGTGCACGGCGGTACCCTTGTCGGCGCCGGCCGGGCGCAACTCCCACGCCATCTTGGCCGCCATCAGCACATAGGCGGGCCGTTCGGCGACGAGGCGCGCCAACCCCGCCTGTAACGCAGCACCCGCCTGCGGCACGGACCGGTAGTGCAGCACCAGGCCGTGCGGCTTTGCTTCCAGCATGGCCCCCGGATGGGCACGGACCAGTGTGGCGGCCTCGGTCAGCCATTCCGGTGGCACCGGCGGCAGGTTCAGC
>JAYVTX010000203.1:0-7780 GCA_043788425.1 Rhodospirillales bacterium | reverse complement strand
GGCCGCCAACTGCTCCGGCGTCGCCGGTTTCTGGTGCTTCGCCTGCCACTCAGCATACGGCATGCCGTATACATGCTCACGCGCAGCGGCGTCCGTCATGGGCGTGCCTGCCGCCTCAGATGCCTCCCGGTACCAGCGGCTGAGGCAGTTCCGGCAGAATCCCGACAGGATCATAAGATCGATATTCTGCACGTCGGGCCGGTCACGCAGATGCTGCGTCAGGGTGCGGAAGGCGGCAGCCTCCAACGCGATGGTATTGTCCATTGGTGTCTCCTTCACCGGCCGATATGGGGGGTGCCTCAGGCCAGTGGCAGGGCTTGACCCGATTGCCCTGCATGCGTCAGGTGGCCGCGGTAAAGGAAAGTGCCCCCATGGTCCGTTCGAAACTGCGCCGCCGACGCCGGACGAAGATCGTGGCGACCCTCGGCCCTGCCAGCGCCACGCCGGAGGTTTTGGCCCGGCTGTTTTTGGCCGGCGCAGACGTATTCCGGCTCAATTTCAGCCACGGCACCCATGCCGACCACCGCACCCGCATCGTCATGATCCGTGCGCTGGAGGAGCAGTACGGCCGCCCGATCGGCATCCTGGCCGACGTGCAGGGGCCAAAGCTACGGGTTGGAAAGTTCCAGGCCGGGCGCGTCGTCCTGCAGACCGGCCAGCATTTCCGCCTCGACCTATCGCCCGTGCCCGGCGACCGCGACCGCGTGCAACTGCCGCATCCCGAGATTATCGAGGCGGCGCAGATCAACACGTCGCTGCTACTCGATGATGGCAAGCTGCGGTTACGGGTCGCCCACGTGCGGTCGGACCACCTGGAGTGTGAGGTCGTGACCGGCGGGCCGCTCAGTGACCGGAAGGGCGTGAACGTGCCGGACGTGGCCCTGGGTATTCCGGCGCTGACGGCAAAGGACCGCGTCGACCTGGCCTTCGCCCTGGATCATGGCGTGGACTTCGTGGGCCTCAGCTTCGTACAGCGCGCGGAGGATGTGGCAGAGGCACGGTCGATCGCCGCCGGGCGCGCCTGGATCATGACAAAAATCGAAAAACCCCAGGCGCTCGATAACCTCGATGAGATTTTGGCCCTCAGCGACGCCGTTATGGTCGCGCGCGGCGATCTGGGCGTGGAATTGCCGCCCGAAGAGGTACCGCTGGCCCAAAAGCGCATCGTCCGTGCCGCCCGGGAACGCGGCCTGCCGGTCGTGGTCGCGACCCAAATGCTGGAGAGCATGATCAGCGCCCCGGCGCCCACGCGTGCCGAAGCGTCGGACGTGGCAACAGCCGTTTTCGACGGTGCCGACGCGGTCATGTTATCCGCCGAAACTGCTGCCGGCCAGTATCCGTTTGAGGCCGTGAACATCATGGACCGCATCGTCGAACGGGTGGAGCGCGATCCTGGCTGGCGCAGCATGACCGACGCCAACCGCCCCCCAACCGAACGCCGCAGCGACGCAGCCATTGCAACGGCCGCCCGCCAGGTGGCGGACACGATCGGTGCCGCCGCGATTATGGCCTTTTCCTTGGGCGGCAGCACGGCGTTGCGGGTTGCACGCGAAAGGCCGGACTGCCCCGTGCTGGGCCTAACAACGTGCCTGGCCACCGCCCGGCGTCTGTCGCTCGTCTGGGGCGTACACGCCGTGGTAACGCAAGAGGTCCACACGATGACCGAAACCGTCAGCCGCGCGATCCGCATCGCCCGTACCGAAGGGTTCGCCACGACTGGTGATGAGGTGGTCGTCACCGCCGGTGTGCCATTCAACACGTCCGGCACGACCAACGCGCTGCGGGTTGCGCGCGTGGGATAAGCTAGATTTGTGACGGCGGCCGGGGCAGATTGCCGGTCATGAACGCTATCTCACCCATCGCGACCGCCTGGATCGGTAGCGCGAGCAGCGCGGCACGGACTGCGGCGGCACAGGTGGCGCTGGCACCAGGAAGTCAACGCGACACCGCGCTGCGGGCGGCGGCGGCGGCGTTACGGACGGCAGAACCGGCACTGCTGGCGGCAAACATTGTCGATGCGGCGGCGTTCAACGGTACGGACGCCATGCGGGACCGCCTGACACTTTCGCCCGAACGGATCGCGGCGATGGCGACCAGCCTGGACGAAATCGCGGCGCTACCGGACCCGCTCTGCCGGACCCTGGCCGAATGGACGCGGCCAAACGGGTTGCAGTTCCGGCGGATAGCGTGCCCCATCGGTGTAATTGGTATCGTGTATGAAAGCCGGCCCAATGTGGGGGCCGACGCGGCCGGGCTATGTATCAAATCAGGCAATTCCGTGCTGCTGCGCGGCGGCTCCGACAGCTTTCGCACGGCCGCGATCATCCAGGGAGCGATGGTGGCAGGGCTGGTCCACGCCGGGCTAAACCCGGCCGCTGTCCAGTCCGCGCCCGGCACGGACCGCAGCTTCGTTGCCGCCATGCTGGGTGCCACGGGCCAGATCGACCTACTGATCCCCCGCGGCGGGCGCGCGTTGGTGGATCGCGTGCAGCGGGAGGCGCGGGTACCCGTCCTGTCCCACGCCGACGGCATTTGCCACACCTACGTCCATGCCAGCGCCGACCCGGGAATGGCGCGTGCCATCCTGGCCAACGCCAAAATGCGCCGCACGGGCGTCTGTGGCTCCACGGAAACGCTGCTGATCGACGCCGCCTGCGCTGGCACCCAACTGCCGGACCTGATTGCGCATCTGACCACGCTGGGCTGCGACTTCCGGGCCGATGACCGTGCCCGCGCCATCATCCCCGGCCTGCCGCCCGCGACGGATCAAGATTTTGGCACGGAATGGCTTGGTCCAACCTTGTCGGTCGCCGTGGTCGACGGGGTGGAAAGCGCACTCGCCCACATCGCCCGCCATGGCAGCGCGCACACCGAGTCGATCGTGACGGAGGACGCAAACGCCGCCCAGCAATTCCTCGCCGGGTGCAGCAGCGCCGTAACCCTATGGAATGCCAGCACGCAGTTTTGCGACGGGGGTGAGTTCGGGTTTGGCGCCGAAATCGGCATCGCCACCGGCCGGTTGCACGCCCGCGGCCCGGTGGGGGTCGAACAGCTGACCACCTTCCGCTACGTCGTGACCGGAACGGGCCAGGTGCGTCCCTGATCCCACCCGACCGCGTACCCCATTGGGGCGACCGGCGTCGGATCCGCGTGGGCCTGCTCGGCGGGTCGTTCAACCCGGCCCACGCAGGGCACCTGCATATCGCCCGGCTAGCCCTGGTGCGGCTTCGATTGCAGCAGGTGTGGCTGATGGTGTCGCCCGGCAATCCGTTGAAGCGTCAGGCCGGGATGGCCCCGTTTGCGGACCGGATGGCCAGTGCGCTGGCCCTGGCCGATGGCCGCCGGATCGTGGCCACGTCTTTCGAACGGTCGTCGCCCACCCGCTACACGTTCTACACGTTGCGTACTTTACGGCGGCGGTTCCCCCGCATCCGCTTCGTCTGGATCATGGGTGCCGATAACCTGGTGCAGTTTCCACGCTGGCAACGCTGGACCGGGATTGCGCGGACAATGCCGATCGCGGTCATGCCGCGCCCGACGTATAGTCAGCGGGCACTATCCGGCCAGGCGGCGCAGCGGCTGCGGCCTGCACTGGCCCCTGCCCGGTCAGCCCCCGCACTGGCGTGGCAGTCGGCCCCTGCCTGGACATTCCTGCCCGCCCGCCAGAACGGGCTGTCGGCCACGGCGCTACGCGGGCAACGGACGCTGACCTGGCCGCCGGACCATGCTAATACGGGGTCTGACCGCCAAGAAGGACCGCCGCCATAGCCCGTAAGCCCGCCGATCCATCCGCCAAGCCCGTTCGCCGCACGCCAAAAACGTCCCCTGCTTTAGCAGAGGCGGCGAAGGCACCAGGGACACCCCGTAAAAAGGCCGCCGCTGCGGGCCCGCGGGCGAAGAAAGTTACCCGGCCAGTGGCGGAGCAGACGGCACGGCTCGACCACATCCAGGCCGTGATTGTGGAAAGCTTGGAAGCGGACAAGGCCGAGGCCGTCGTGTCGCTAGACCTGGAGGGCCGGGCCTCGTTTGCCGATCGGATGGTGATCGCCACTGGAATCGCCGACCGGCAGATCAGTGCGATGGCGACCCATTTGGAGGAAAAGCTGGAGGGGATCGGAATCAAGCGCGTGCAGATCGAGGGTGCAGCAGGCTCTGACTGGGTGCTGATCGACGCGGGCGATATCGTCATTCACCTATTCAAGCCCGAATCGCGCGAGCTTTATGGCCTGGAGAGAATGTGGGGTCCGGAATTGGACGAGCCCGTCACGCCCGCCGAGCCGTCCGTCTAGCGCGACAGTCGCGGGTTCGGCACCGGGCGGGCGTTGCGATAGCTTTGGCCTGTCCAAACGTAATGCTCGGTCGCGGCAGCCAGGTCCGCCCAGCCATTATGGCGGGTGGCGGCCACGGTGATTGCGCCACTGGCCCCATCCAAAACCCGCCGCCACCCCTGCGGCGACCAGACCAGAACACTGGTCGCACATCCCGCCGAACCGCATTCCCGCGCCGATTGCAGTTGCACAAACAGGGCTGCGCGATCCGTGGGCCGGCCCAGCCGCGCCTGGCCAACCAAAACCAGTGGCTTTTCGCCGGACCGTGCCGCCTCAGCCAAATCTTGCGCCAGGGCCGCGCGCGCCACGGTGTCGGCGGGTGTGCCCGGCGCGGGGGCCAATATGACAGGCCCCGCGGCATAGGCCGGCCCCCAGGCGTAGACGGACATCGAAAGAGCGAGAAGCAGGAGAATCGACCGGATCATGCAGCCTATACTGCACGCTGGACGGGCTGGGTTCCAGCATGCGCCTGATTGCGATCGGCCGGCTGCGTCCAGGACCGGAGGCTACGCTGTTCGACCGCTACGCCAGCCGCCTGCAACCCCGCCTGCTGGTGCAGGAGCTGGCCGAAGGCGCCGGTGCAGTAGCCGAAGCCAAACGGCGGGAAGGCGCTGCCTTACTGGCCGCCGTACCGCCGGGTGCCGTGCTCGTCGCCCTCGATCAGGGTGGCCTTGCCGCCGACAGCTCCGGGTTGGCCCGGCTTTTGGACCGCTGGGCCGGGCGTGCCTGCTTCGTAGTGGGCGGTGCCGATGGGCTGGATGCGCAGGTTCCAGCCGCGGCGGCCCACGTGCTGTCGCTCGGCCCGCTGACCTGGCCGCACATGCTGGTCCGCGTCCTGCTGGCCGAACAGCTTTACCGCGCGCAATGTATACAAAGCGGCCACCCCTACCACCGCCCCGGACGACCTAAAATGGGACGACCTTAAATGGGACGACCTTAAACGGGCCGGCCATAGCCAACATGGTGCAGTGCATTGTAGCCTCATCATGGCCGTGAACAAAGGATTGCCAATGCGCCGCCCCGTCATGCTTGTGATACTCGACGGCTGGGGCTGGCGGGACGATACGGCCGATAACGCCGTGCGGCTGGCCGATACGCCGGTTTTTGACCAACTCATGGCGGGGCCGCACGCATTCCTGCGCACGGCCGGGATGGATGTTGGGCTGCCGCCGGGCCAGATGGGAAATTCAGAGGTCGGGCACCTTAATATCGGTGCTGGACGGGTCGTGATGCAGGACCTGCCGCGGATCGACCAGGCGATTGCCGACGGCTCGCTGTCCCAGAACCCAGTCCTGCGCACCCTGATTGACGTACTGCGCCAGTCGGGCGGAACATGCCATGTGCTGGGGTTGCTATCGCCCGGGGGTGTACACGCCCATCAGGACCATGGGCTGGCGCTGACACGGATCATGGTGGCGGCGCAGATCCCGGTACGTGTGCATGCGTTCATGGATGGGCGGGACACCGCGCCACGGTCGGGGGCGGCAACGCTGGCCGCATTTCAGGCGGCGTTGCCGGCTGGCGCGCGCATCGCCACCGTTATTGGACGGTACTACGCCATGGACCGCGACAATCGCTGGGACCGGGTCGAGCGCGCCTACGCCACCATGGCCGCGGGCGCTGGTGCCTCGTTTGCGGACGCGGCTAGCGCCATGGATGACGCCTATGGCCGGTCGGTGACGGACGAGTTCGTCGTACCGGCAGCGATTGGTGGCTATGACGGTATGCGGGACGGCGACGCGCTCCTGTCATTCAACTTTCGCGCCGACCGTATTCGCGAGTTGCTGTCTGCCTTTCTCGACCCCGCGTTCAATGCCTTTGACCGCCCCCGCCCGATCAAGTTCGCAGCCGCCACCGGCATGACGCGCTACAGCGATGCGCTCGCTCCGTTCATGACCGCCCTGTTCCACCCGCAGCCGATGGAGCACTTGTTAGGCGACGTCGTCTCCGAAGCAGGCCTACGCCAACTCCGGCTCGCAGAGACCGAGAAGTACCCGCATGTGACCTATTTCCTGAACGGCGGACGGGAAGTGGCGCTGCCTGGTGAGGAGCGCGTCGTCGTGCCATCGCCAAAGGTTGCGACCTATGACTTGGCGCCGGAGATGTCTGCGCCTGAGCTGACGGACCGGGCCGTGGCGGCCCTGGCGGCCGGGCAACACGCGATGCTGATCCTGAATTACGCCAATCCGGATATGGTTGGCCACAGCGGCAACCTGGCTGCGACCATACGGGCGGTAACAGCGGTGGACGAGCAGCTAGGCCGAATCGTTGCCGCCATCGACTCCGCCGGGGGTGCGCTGATCGTGACTGCCGACCATGGGAATGCGGAGCTGATGCGCGACCCGGCGACGGGCGGCCCGCACACCGCGCACACAACCAACCCGGTTCCCGTCATGCTGCATGGACATCCCGGCCCGCTTCATGACGGGCGGCTTGCCGACCTTGCGCCGACCCTGTTGGCGCTGCTGGGGATCGCCCAGCCAACGGCCATGACGGGACGATCGCTGATCGTGGGCGATGCGGATCCTTCTACTTAGCCTGCTGGCCACATTTCCAGCCGTGGCCGGCGACCTTGCCGAACAAAGCCAGGCCGCCGGCGCGCGCCTGCATCAGACCGAGGAGCGGATGGCGGCTGCCTGGGGCGAGTACGACGCACTGATCGCGCAGCGGGACATCGCCCAGCGCGCGGCCGATCGCACCCTGATGTCGGTAGCCGCGATCACGCCCGCACTGATCCGCCTGCAGCGCCTGCCGCCGGCGGCGATCCTGGCCGGCCCCGCCTCGCCTGCCGAGGCACTACGCGGCTACGCGATCCTTCGTGCCTGGACCCGCCAGGCCAGCGCACAGGCCGGCGCATTCGCAACCGCACGAGACGATGCTGCCAGCCGGGCCGGCGCGGTCGCGGCCACCCTGCCCCGTCTGGTTGAACTCGCCCGGCTGCAACAGTCGGAGTCGGCAGCCCTCGATCAGGCACTGCTGCTGCTACGGACCGAGCGTCAGGCGCAGCGCGATGTGGCCGATAGGCAGACGGCAGCAGCGGCCCGCCAGGCGGCGGAGGAAGCCGCGCGGGCCCCGAGCGTCCGGGCGGCGATCGGCGCTTTAGCCCGCCCCAGCACCACCGCACCTGGGCGCGGCGTGTTGCCTGTAGCGGGGCAAGTAATCCGCCGCTGGGGCGACCCGACGGACGCCGGACCAGCTACCGGCATCACCTTCCGGCCCCCACCCGGCGCACGAGTTGTCGCCCCCTGCGGCGGCCGGGTCGTGTTCGCGGCACCGTTCCGCAGCTATGGCCTACTGGTGATTATCGATTGCGGCGGTGGTCTGCACGCCGTGCTGGCGGGCTTCGACCGCTTGGATGCGGCAGCCGGGTTGGTTGTACCGGCTGGTGAGGTGGTTGGAACCATGGCGGCAGCAGAGCCGTCCGTCGGCGCGGGCCGGGGCACGTTATACGT
>JAYVTX010000202.1:0-3986 GCA_043788425.1 Rhodospirillales bacterium | reverse complement strand
GCTGTTAGACTGGCTCATCAGATGCAGGCCAAGCTGATCGACGCGCTGCCGGGTCATGGCCAGGCAAATCAGGCCGCGGGCGTGGCGGGCCATGAAGTTCACGGCGTCTGGCGTCGCGAATTGGGCCGGGATGACGAGGTCGCCTTCGTTCTCCCGGTCCTCATCATCGACCAGGATGAACATGCGCCCGGCCCGTGCCTCCTCGATCAAATCGGCGGCGGTGCAGAGGTAGTCGGATAGCAGCGCGCTTTTCATGGCTTTGTTCACCGGGGGACCTCCGCCAGCCGCGCGACGTAGCGGGCCAGCATGTCGATTTCGATGTGGACGGACGCGCCGGGGGCCAGCGTGCCGAGCGTTGTGTGGTCCCACGTGTGCGGGATGATGTTGATGCCAAACACGTCACCATCCACGGAGTTGACCGTCAGCGACACGCCATCCACCGCAACCGAACCCTTGGCGGCAATAAACCGGGACAGTGCCCGCGGCACGGCAATGGCCATGCGCCAAGACCCATTTTCCGCGACCACGGACCTGACGGTGCCCAACCCATCCACGTGCCCGCTGACGATATGTCCGCCCAGCTCATCGCCCACGCGCAACGACCGTTCCAAATTCATACGCGCGCCCGGTGTCCAGCCACCCAGCGTCGTGCAGGCCAGGGTCTCGCCCGACACATCGGCTGCGAACCAGTCCGGCCCGACCATGACGGCCGTCAGGCAGCAGCCGGAGCAGGCAATGCTGGCACCCACGGCGATGCTGGCGGTGTCGGGCCAGGGCGCCGCGATCACGACACGCATGTCCCGGCCATCGCCGATCGGGGCCATGGCGCGTACGGCACCGGTTGCGGTAACGATCCCGGTGAACATCAGGCGTGTAGAACGGTCAGCATATCATCCCCCAGGCACTCGTGCCGTACATGGGTGAACCGGCGCAACTCCGCCATAGGGCCGGATGCCAAACGCAGCGCGGGCCAGCCATCGTTTCCCATCACGGCGGGCGCGTGGAACCACAGAATACGGTCGACCAACCCTGCGCGCAGCAATGACCCGGCGACAGCCGCGCCGCCCTCCACCAGCACGGAGGTAAGCCCCGCACTTCCCAACGCCTGCAATGCGACAGCCGGATCCAGCCCGTCTGGCGTGGCTGGCGCGGTCAGCAGCGTCGCATCCATACGGTAGCCGGAGCCGTCATGGATCAGCCAGGTCGGCGCGCTGTCATCCAGCACCTGCGCCCGCGCCGGCGTTCGCAGTGTGCGGTCCAGCACGACGCGCACCGGGTTGCGCAGGCCGGGAAGCCGGCACGTCAGCGCCGGGTCATCGGCCATGATGGTGCCAATGCCGACCATGATTGCGTCGTGCTGGGCGCGAAAGAATTGCGCGGCGTGCCGGGCGGCGTTGCCGGTGATCCAGCGGCTTTCGCCCGTGGCGGTCGCGATCCGGCCATCCAACGTACTGGCCAGTTTTAGCGTGACCAGGGGCCGGCCATGGCGCACACGACACTCGAACCCGGCCAACGTTTCTGCAGCCAGACCAGCCAGCAGGCCCGTTTCGACTGTCAGGCCAGCCGCCCGCAACTGCGCTAGCCCCTGCCCATTCACCCGCGGATCCGGGTCGCCCCGCGCCACCACCACCCGTGCCACACCGGCGACAATCAGCGCGTCGGCACAGGGCGGGGTTTGGCCGTGATGGCTGCACGGCTCCAGCGTGACATACGCCGTCGCTCCGCGCGCTGCGTCGCCCGCCATCGCCAGCGCCAAGGCCTCCGCATGTGGGCGCCCTCCCGGCGCGGTCCGGCCCCTGCCCACGACCTGTCCATTCTGAACCAGCACGCACCCCACGGAGGGATTGGGCCAGGTTTGTCCCAGCCCCCGCCGGGCCAGGGCGATGGCGGATCGCATAAAAGCCGCGTCGGTTATAGCAACGTGCCCTTGGGCTTGGGCTCCTCATCAAGCGAGCCAAGAAACGTGTTGAAATCCTTGGTTTCCTGAAAGTCCCGGTAGACGCTGGCAAAGCGGATATACGCTACAGCGTCCACCTCCTTCAGCGTTTCCATCACCAACTCGCCCAACTGCTTGCTCGGCACATCGGTGTCACCACTCGCCTCCAATTGGCGGACGATGCCGTTCACGATCCGCTCGACACGCTCTTCCGCCACGGGACGTTTGCGCAGCGCGATTCGAATACTGCGCATCAACTTATCCCGGTCGAACGGCACCCGGCGGCCATCCGCTTTCATTACCGTCAATTCGCGTAGCTGCACGCGCTCGATCGTTGTGAACCGCTGGCTGCACGAACCGCAAAACCGCCGACGCCGGATAGCCGACCCATCATCCGACGGGCGGCTATCCTTAACCTGCGTGTCCCCGTGCCCGCAGAAGGGACAGTTCACCCGCCCCGGCTAACCATAGATGGGGAACCGCGCGCACATGGCCTGCACCCGCGCGCCGATCTCTGCCTCGATCGCCGTGTTGGTCCCGTCATTGCTGCGCGCTAAGCCGTCCAGCACGGTGCCGATCATCATGCCGACCTCCCGGAACTCGGCCGTACCAAAGCCGCGCGTAGTGGCGGCGGGCGTGCCCAGGCGAATGCCGGACGTGATGGCCGGCTTTGCCGGATCGAACGGGATTGCGTTCTTATTTGCGGTCATGTGCGCCCGCTCCAGGCTCGCCTCCGCCGCTTTGCCCGTCACGTGCTTCGGGCGTAGATCGACCAATGCGATATGGCAGTCTGTACCGCCGGTCACGATCGCGCACCCCTGCTCGATCAGCGTCTCCGCCAGCATGCGTGCATTGTCGAGAACGGCACGTTGATAGGTCCGGAACTCGGGTCGCAACGCCTCGCCAAACGCCACTGCTTTGGCCGCGATCACATGCATCAGTGGTCCACCCTGCAGCCCCGGGAACACGGCGGAGTTGAACTTTTTCGCCAGCGCCTCGTCATTCGTCAGGATCATGCCGCCGCGGGGGCCACGCAGGGTCTTATGCGTTGTGGTCGTGCAAACATGGGCATGCGCGATCGGCGACGGGTACACCCCGGCCGCGATCAGCCCGGAGTAGTGGGCCATGTCGACCAGGAAATAGGCGCCCACCTCATCCGCGACCGCGCGAATGCGGGCAAAATCGATCGCGCGGGGATAGGCGCTGCCGCCGGCGATGATCATGCGGGGGCGCTCTGCCCGGGCCAGGCGCTCCAGCTCTTCGTAATCCAGCAGGCCGTTATCCTCGCGAACGCCATACTGCACGGCACGGAACCATTTGCCCGACAGGTTGGGCGCCGCGCCGTGGGTCAGGTGCCCGCCGGCTGCCAGGGACATGCCCAGGATGCAATCACCGGGCGTCAGCAGGGCCAAAAAGACAGCCTGGTTCGCCTGTGCGCCTGAATGCGGCTGCACGTTGGCGAACCCGACCCCGAATAGCTGTTTCGCACGGTCGATGGCCAGTTGCTCTGCCTTATCGACTTCAACACAGCCGCCGTAATAGCGACGGCCGGGATAGCCCTCGGCATACTTGTTAGTCAGCACGCTGCCCTGCGCCTCCAGCACCGCGCGGCTCACGATGTTCTCGCTGGCGATCAACTCGATTCCGTCTTGCTGGCGGCGCAGTTCGGCGCCGATCGCCTCGGCCAATGCTGGGTCGGAATCCTGCAGGCTGGCGCTGAAGAAGCGGTGGGCGCTGGCGGTGGTGGCGTGCTCGTTCATGTCGTTCCCTCGTTCGATCCTGATTATCTAGGCGCGGGCGCGGCAGGCGGCAATTGGGCGATGAAGGCTGGCACCTGCTGCAGCGCATCGGCCTGCCCGTCCGGGTTCGTGCCAGCATAGGCGGTGCCATTGTTCTTGGCCGTATAGGCCAGTCCCGTTCGGGTCGCGACCGGCATGTTGGGTAAGTCAAAGTTGTGGTGGGCGTCCAAAGATAACGCCAGCCGGATTTGCACCGGGAGGCATGCGGCCAACTGGCAGCAGGGTCCGGCCGGACAATTATATTCGGCACG
>JAYVTX010000201.1:0-3528 GCA_043788425.1 Rhodospirillales bacterium | reverse complement strand
AGGGCAAGCGCCGCATCGATCTCACCGGCGGTGGTTGCAATACGAACACCCAGGTTGCCGGCCCGTATTTCGCCAAAGCCACCCGGGTCGGGCACGATGACCAGGGGAGCCAGACCGCTCACGCTGGTTTCCGCGCTGTGCGACGCCCAAATAACTCAAGCCGGTGCGACACGAGGTCGAAGCCAAGCCGGGTGGCAATCTCTTGCAGTAGCGCCTCATGCGCCGGGTCGGCGAACTCGATTACCTGTCCGGTTTCGATATCGATCAGATGGTGGTGCGGACCGTGCTCGGTCGGCTCGTACCGGGCACGTCCGCCGCCGAAGTCGCGCCGTTCGAGTATGCCGTGCTCTTCGAACAAGCGAACGGTACGGTAGACGGTCGCGATCGAAATCCGGGCGTCGAGAGTAATGGCCTGACGGTACAGTGCCTCCACATCCGGATGATCGGTTTCGTCCGACAATACCTGCGCGATGACCCGGCGCTGCCCGGTCATCTTCAGGCCGCGCTCGATGCACAAACGCTCGATACGGGAGACTGGGAGCCGGCTACTGGCCGGGCGAGCCGAGGATTGCGCCGCGGACTGCGCCGGACGGGTGGTGTGGGCCTGCGAGGCCGGCTGCGGCTTGGTCAGCACGGGGGCCGATTAGCCGAGTTTGCGCCCCGCTGTCGAATCACCACCAGCCGGCCGGGGTACCGGCTAACGCACC
Organism: Rhodospirillales bacterium; assembly: GCA_043788425.1. GTDB lineage: Bacteria > Pseudomonadota > Alphaproteobacteria > Acetobacterales > Acetobacteraceae > JANPPS01. The sequence continues at coordinate 2,821 of JAYVTX010000201.1, read as the reverse complement.
CGCGGCTTGGTGCCCAACCCGATCTTCTTGGCCAGCGTCGAACGATGCTTCGCGTAGTTCGGCGCCACCATCGGATACTCGGGCGGCAGGCCCCACTTCTCACGGTACTGCTCGGGCGACATGTTGTAGCTGGTCTTCAGATGCCGCTTCAGCATCTTAAGCTTCTTTCCGTCCTCAAGGCAGATGAGGTGGTCGGGGAACACCGACTTCCGAACCGGTACGGCCGGCAGTTGCTTGTCTGGCACGACCGCCTCTTTGCCGACATTGGCCAAGGTGCGGTACACCTCCTGGATCAGGTTCGCCAAAGCATCGGGAGCGACGGAGTTGTTTGCGACATGCGCCGACACGATCTGTGCGGTCAGGCCAAGCACATCAGGATTAACGGTTTGTTCGGACATGTGTGTTTCCTAGTTTATCCGCGGTCTAGCCAGTCTATACGATCGGCGTCGAGTGCAACGCAATACTCTTTAGCGATATTTGACGAAGGATAGTCTTCAATGACCGAATTGCTCGACATTACCGGCGAGCTTTGTCCTATGACCTTTGTCCGTGTCCGCCTTGCATTAGATCGCCTGGCACCCGGCACATTGTTGCAGGTCCGGCTAGCCGGGGCGGAGCCGACCGAAAACGTACCCCGCACCCTGGCCGAGCAAGGGCATACCGTGCTCAGTCAGACGCCGGGCCCGGACGGGACAATGACGTTGCTGGTGCGCAAGGCGTAACGCGTAGGATCAGCGCGTCGTCCCCGTTGCCGTAGTAACGTGCCCGCCGCCCGACCGGCTCAAGCCCGGCCGCTGCATACAACGCGCGCGCCGCGTCGTTGCCGACAGCCACCTCCAGCACCAGCGTCGCAGCCCCGCGTGCGGCAGCCGCGACTCGGGCGGCATGCAAAAGCGCCGTCGCCCGCCCCTGCCGGCGCAGCGGCACTGCGGTGGCAAGCATCAGCACCTCCGCCTCGTCCGCCACGACGCGCGCGAGGATGAACGCGCCTGCCGGGTCGAGCAGGCCAAACGCGCCCGGTAGGCCGAGCTGCAACGCGAACGCCGTGGCACCCCAATGGTCATCGGGCGATGCGGACGCATGAATGGCCGCCAGCACCGGCGCGTGCGCGATCATGGCCGGGGTCATAAAACGCGGGCGGCAGGCGGGTCGCTGTATAATGGCCAGGGTGACCCGGCCGCGGCTGCGATACCGCGCGGGCTGGGCCGCCGGGCCGATAGCAGCATGACGTCGTGGTCCCGCGCAGCCAAGCGCGCCACTACGGACACCGCCGCGTCGCCCACGACCGCGACCGGCCCGTCCGGCGCCGGCAATGCGTCCAGCATCAGCGATATACCCGGCAGGTCGGGGTCGAACCGCTCCAGGTAGACGCGCCCCCGCCGTGTGTCGGTCACGACCCATAATGAACGGCCCGCGACGGCATGACCGCGCATGGCATCGCCCACCGTGATGCCATGCACCGGGCAACCCCACGCGAGCGCAAGCCCGTGCCCCAACGCCAGCGCCGCCCGGATACCCGTAAAACTGCCCGGACCGACCGTCACCGCCACGGCGTCCGGTACGACGCCGCCCAGCACCGACGCCGCCATCGCCGGCAACCGCGCCAGTGCCGGGCCGCGATGATCGGCGACCCAGCATTCCGTAACCGTGTCGCCCCGTACCAACGCCGCCCCGCACCCTGCCAGGGCGGCGTCGAGGGTCAATATGGTGGTCAGAGGAGGCGGCAGGCTTCGTCGAAGTCCAGCCGGGGATCGCGTGGCGGCAATAGTGCATTGTCGCTATGGCCGAGGCAGACCAGGAAATTGCTCTTCCACCCCGTGCCCAGCAGAAACTCGCTATCGACCCGGCCATTATCGAAGCCCGACATGGGTGCCGCATCCAGCCCCAGCGCCCGGGCGGCCAAGATCAGGTAGGCACCCTGCAAGGTCCCGTTCCGGAAGGCTGTTTCGGTCGCCAGCTGATAGTTGTCGGCGTACCATGCACGACTATCGTTATGCGGCCAAAGACGCGGCAGCATCTCATAAAACGCCGGATCATGAGCGACGATGCACGTCACGGGCGCCGCCATCACGCGCGGCGCGTTACCGGCAGACAGCAATGGACGCAGCCGCTCCCGCCCCTCCGCCGTGCGGATGAACAAAAACCGGGCGGGGCAGCAATTACCCGACGTCGGGCCGTTGCGCAGGATTTCATACAACCGGCGCAGCATCTCGTCCGCAACTGGCTGATCGCTCCATTCCTTGGGGGTACGGGCCCCCTCGAACAGGGTGTACAGGCCAGCGAGGTCGAGCATTTAAGCCTCGACCTGCTCCACGGACACGACCTCGGGCACGTAATGGCGAAGCATGTTCTCGATGCCGTGCTTCAGCGTGGCGGAGCTGCTGGGACAGCCGGAGCAGGCGCCCTGCATGTGCAGCCGTACGACGCCGTCCCGATAGCCGCGGAATACGATATCGCCGCCATCGCCTGCTACGGCTGGCCGGACGCGGGTGTCGAGCAGGTCCTTGATTTGGTCCACGATCTCCTGATCGGCCGGGTCCGTATCCTCGGTCGCCGCGTCACCATCATGGTCCACGACCGGGCGGCCGCTCACGAAGTGCTCCATCAGCACGCCAAGGATCTGCGGGCGCAGCGCCTGCCAGTCGGCGAGGTCGTTTTTGGTGACGGTCACGAAGTCGCCGCCCAGGAACACGCGGGCCACGCCGGGTAGCGCAAACAACGCGGTAGCGAGCGGGCTGCGTGCCGTAAGGTCAGGACCGGCGAAATCGGCTGTGCCAGCGCCCATTACTTCCCGCCCGGGCAGGAACTTCAGCGTGGCGGG
>JAYVTX010000200.1:0-2826 GCA_043788425.1 Rhodospirillales bacterium | reverse complement strand
GAAATCGCCGCGATAGCGGGTTCCCGCCAGCAACGCGCCCATATCCAGTGCGAAGATCGTGGACTTCGCCAACACCTCCGGCACGTCGCCTTCGACGATACGCTTGGCCAGACCCTCGGCAATCGCGGTCTTGCCCACGCCGGGATCACCGACATACAGCGGATTATTCTTGGTCCGCCGACACAGGATCTGGATCGTGCGCTCGATCTCGCTGTCGCGACCGATCAACGGATCGATCTTTCCGGCGATCGCCTTCTTGTTCAGGTTCACGCAGTAATTGGACAGCGCGTCCTGGTTGCGACGACCGGGCTTCTCCTCGCGCTCGTTCTCGGCTGCCTCTTCTTTGGCGGCCGTCGCGGGGCGCTGGTTGGTGCGGCCGGGCGCCTTGGCGATGCCGTGGCTGATGAAGTTGACCGCATCGAGCCGGGTCATATCCTGCAGCTGCAGGAAGTACACGGCATGGCTCTCACGCTCGCTGAATAGGGCCACGAGCACGTTGGCACCCGTTACCTCATCGCGGCCGGATGACTGCACATGGATGGCAGCCCGCTGCACAACGCGCTGGAACCCAGCGGTCGGCTTCGGATCGCCCGGCCGGTCGGTCGCAAGCCCTGACAAATCCTTGTCTAGGAACTCCGCCAGGTCGGCGCGTAGTTTATCGAGGTCGACGCCACAGGCGCGCAGCACTGTCGCCGCGTCGCTGTCATCGGCCAACCCAAGGAGCAGGTGCTCCAGGGTCGCATATTCGTGCTTGCGCTCACTGGCCAACGATAGGGCCCGGTGCAGCGTCTGTTCCAAGTTACGGGATAGCATGGCGGAACGTGCTCCTTCGCGCTGCAATCTCATGGCGGGGCGGACCGGAAGGTCCGTCGAACGCGATGCTAGCAGTGATAGATGTAAAGTGTGTATCGATGTTATCCAGGCCTATACATTGGGCGCTGTTCACTCTTTCTCAATCGTGCACTGTAGCGGATGCTGATTCTGCCGGGCGAGGTCCATCACCTGGGTTACCTTGCTCTCCGCCACCTCGTAGGTGAATGCGCCGCATACGCCCACGCCACGACGATGGACGTGCAACATGATGCGGGTCGCCTCCTCCCGGGTTTTTTGAAAAAACCGTTCGAGGACGTGCACCACAAACTCCATCGGCGTGTAGTCGTCGTTTAGCATCAAGACCTTGTACATCGCGGGCTTTTTGGTCTTGGGCCGCGACTTTACGACGACGCCGACGTTTGGGTTTCCCGCGCTGTCGCGGCCATCTTTACCCGGGTCGCGCCGATCCCGGTCGTCTTGGTTATCACGCCTGCCAGTGTCGCTCATTGCGCCATTATCCTGCCGTCCATCACCGCCACGCACCGTCCTCCACTGTATTCCGCTATATCGTGACGCAACGGCCCGGCTGAAAGGCACGGCGTCAAACCGTGCGTCCCGAAATGTAAGGACGGCTGCGGCGCTGGTGCAAGCCGGACCTGAAACGCAAAAGGCCCGGGGCACATATGCCCCAGGCCTTCATCATCGATCCGGCGAACCGTGCGGGCGATTAAGCCTGCTTGGTAAAGCTCTCGCTTGCGATTGCCAGGCGGCCGGAGATCGGAGCGATCGCCTGCTCAGCCAGCTTGAACGACTGATCGGCGACCTGGCCGGTGTGGGCCAACGTCTTCTCAATAGCCGTACGGGCCAGCGATGTCTGCATCTCGAACGCGTCCTTGACCGACTTCACGTTGCTGAGGGCACGCATGTTGGCCATCACCTCATCCATCGACGCCTGCGCGGCGGTTGCGAACTGCTTGGTCATATCCTGCACGCCAGTCGCCAGGATCTGGCTGCTCTTGACCATCGCGTCGATGTTGGCCTGGCCGAAGCTCATGAACTCTTCCGGGGTCTTCATGGTAGTGGGTCTTTCCAGTTGGGCGGGCTAAGCCCGCTAGGTTTTGTGCTGCACTGCACAATAAATGGTATGGACCGTTACGGCCCCGGCGTCAACAAGTTTTGTGCAGTGCAGCATAAGCCCATTCCGGACTTCAGCCAGCACACGATTATCAGTCGCCAACCGCTTGAACCGGATGGACAACGACGGCGCAAGTCAGTAAATTGCGACGGCCTCAACGGAGTCATTCGCGCATGTTGGCCCGCCCAGTTTTGCTTGCTTTTGCCAGCATCGTCCTCTCCTCCGCCGCCACTAGCCCGGCGCACGCACAAATCGGGTCGGATCGCTATGCCGCAATCGTGATCGATGCGCGGTCGGGAACTGTCCTGTCGCAGGACCACGCCGACGAACTACGCTTCCCAGCCAGCCTGACCAAGATGATGACGCTATATCTGACGTTCGAGGCCCTGCGGGATCACCGGGTGACCCTGACCGAGCCCGTACCGGTGTCGGCCAACGCAGCCGCGATGCCGCCCACCAAGCTCGGGCTGCTACCGGGTACGTACATCACGGTGGAACAGGCGATGTTGGGACTGGTCACCAAGTCCGCCAACGACGCCGCGTCGGCCCTGGGTGAGATGCTGGGTGGGGACGAGGACCGGTTTGCGCAGTTGATGACCCTGCGCGCCCGGGGCTTGGGAATGACGAACACAACGTTCCACAACGCCTCTGGCCTGCCGGATTATGGCCAGGTGACGACGGCTAGGGATATGGCGACCCTCGGGCGGCGGCTAATCGATGATTTTCCGTCCTTTTACCGCTATTTCAGCGTGCCATCGTTCGTCTTCCAGGGCCGGCATGTGCTGAACCACCAGCGCATGCTGCAGACCTACCCCGGCGCCGACGGACTCAAGACAGGATATATCGAGGCATCAGGCTACAACGTTGTCACCTCCGCC
>JAYVTX010000199.1:0-2747 GCA_043788425.1 Rhodospirillales bacterium | reverse complement strand
CGTGAGCCGGGTGCTGGTAGTTGATCCAAGCTGAACCGCACGCTAACGGAAAGTTGTTTTGAGCGACGGCCTGCGGCTTTGGATTGCAGGGACGATCGCGCCAGCCGGCAATTTGAGAGGCGCGTGAAATGTCGAACGACGACGGAACGGATTTGGCTGCGGCAGTAGTGTCGGAGGTGGTCAAGCAGCTTCCAATTCGTCAAGCCCTCGAGCCTGCCGCGACGGAACTTGGGAAGCTTGGCGCCGATCTCATAAAATGCGTCCGGCTAGCACTGGTGCCTTTCCAGTTTGGAGCAATGCTACAGGACCGAGTGGTGCAATTCATCAAACGTGCTGTGGACCCTGTACCGACGGTGCAGCGCATCCAGCCCGCACCGCAAATTCTCGGGCCGATTTTGGAGGGCATACGATACGAGACGGAAGGGTCAATCAGCGATCAAGCATTTTGTGAATTACTGACCCGCGCATTCGACCGCGAGCGGGTCAATCAAGCTCATCCCGCCTTCCCAGCAATCATACGAGCGTTGGCTGACGATGAAATGATACTACTGCGGCGCGTGGTGGAGGGGCATATTTTAATCAAGGCTGCAACTCAGTTTAGAGGGGAGGATACGTATGTTACCCCAGACGTTGATCGGCCGGAATTTGCATATCTGCACTTCCCAAAGCAAGTCGTTGCATATGCAACGCACCTTGAAGCACTCGGACTTGTTCTTGGATTGGTTGCTGAATATCCATCGGACTACGTCCCTAATGAAGAGAGCGTCGATTTGAACTACGTACTTAGGCTTTCAGAGTTTGGAGTACTCTTTGCCAAAGCGATCTTTTCGCCTTTGTAGCGTCCATGATGCCGGCTTGAGGGGTAAGGCCGTCACCTGACCATATTCGGGCCGGATGGCTGGCCGGCGGGGTCCGCTGGGGGTCCGCAAGAATTCGGCACGGAGGCGAAACTTCAGCTAACGCATTGAAAAGATGGTGCCGGCGCGCGGAATTGAACCGCGGACCTACTGATTACGAATCAGTTGCTCTACCCCTGAGCTACGCCGGCTGCCCTCTGCCTATACAAGCAACGCCGCACGGGCTGCAACCGCCGCCCCGGGCATGTTATGTCATATCGATGCCCGACACCGCTGCGTTCGAAACCACCCACACGGCCGCGGAGCCGGCAACGTCGCGCCAGACCCTGCGCGAATGCCCGGCCTGCGGCCTGTTTCAGGCTGTACCCGCCATGCGCCCCGGTGAAGTTGCCGAATGTCCCCGCTGTGGCGAGATGCTGCGACGCCGTCGCCGTGACTCGCTCGATGTCACATTGGCCTTGAATGTGGCCGGGCTACTGTTGTTCCTCATTGCCGTGGTGTTCCCGCTGTTTCAGCTGGACCTGGGGGGACGGCATAGCGACACCTCCATCCCGCTTCTGCCCGTCCGGTTTCAACAACAGGGGCTATGGGAACTCAGCGTCGTCGTGATGCTTACGACATTGATCGCCCCGGTTTTGCGCCTGGCGCTTACCGCCGGGGCGATCCTTGGGCTGCGGCTGGGCTGGCGGGCCGACTGGCTGGCCGCACTTGTCCGCTGGCGGGTATGGCTGGCGCCCTGGGCCATGACGGAGGTGTTTCTGCTCGGCGCATTCGTCGCCTACACCAGGCTATCGGCGCTGGCGACCGTGCATGTCGGCACGGGCCTGTATGCGCTGGGTGCGCTGCTAATCGTCAACGTCGCCAGCGACGCGTGGCTCGATGAGGACGCGTTGTGGGAGGCGATCGGACGCCGCCAGGACCCGCGCAATACCGAAGCCCGGCGCGGGGCCACCCGGATCGGCTGCGACGCCTGCGGGGCCGTTACCCGGCAAATCGAGGGTTCGCAATGCCCCCGGTGTGAGGCCGTGCTGCGCCACCGGAAGCACAACAGCCTGGCCCGGACCTGGGCGCTGCTGGCCGCCGCCGTCGTCTGCTACATTCCGGCCAATCTGTATCCGGTCATGACAGTGATCCGGCTTGGCAAGGGACACCCAAGCACGATCCTAGGCGGCGTACAGGAGCTGGCAGAATACCGGATGTGGCCCCTGGCGGCGCTGGTATTCGTCGCCAGCGTGCTGGTGCCGCTGCTGAAACTGACAGGGCTGTCGTACATGCTAATCACGACCCAACGTGGATCGGGCGCGCGACTAGTGGACCGGACGCGGCTGTATCGCATCGTCGATTTCGTTGGGCGCTGGTCGATGATCGACGTGTTTATGGTCTCAATTCTGGTGGCGCTGGTGCAGATGGGCGTGCTGGCACAGGTGACGCCCGGTTTCGGCGGGGTGTTTTTCGCGGCGGTCGTGATCTTTACGATGCTGGCCGCGTTCAGCTTCGACCCGCGCCTGATGTGGGATGCGGCCGGGTCAAAGGGATATGAGGGGCGATGAGTGATGGACCGCCGCCGGCGGCTGCGGGACGGGCACCGGTTGCCGCCCAGTTACGACGGAGCCGGGTGTCCGTTATCTGGTTGATCCCGGCAGTTGCTTTGGTCATCGCCGCCTGGCTCGGCTTCCGCACGGTTCGCGAGCAGGGGCCGGTCGTCTCCCTACAATTCAACAGCGCCGACGGCCTGACCGCCGGGCAAACCCGGGTGCGGCACAAGGCGGTGGAGCTAGGCCAGGTCGAGAGTATTCGCCTGACGGACGACATGGCCCGCGTACTGGTCCGCGTCCGCATGACGCGTGAGGCGGAGCCGTATTTGACCGACCAGGCCCGGTTCTGGGTGGT
>JAYVTX010000198.1:0-5516 GCA_043788425.1 Rhodospirillales bacterium | reverse complement strand
TCCGTTGTCAGCACGCCACGCAAACTATCCTTAGCCGCAAGCTGCAATCCCTTAAGTACGACGCCGTCATAGTATTCGGTCAGCGACCGGTCACGCAGCAGCGTCTCCGCCTGGTCAAGCGCGTCATCCGTGTCGCCGGCCAGGATGCGTTGATAGAAGCTTTCGGCCGGGGTAAGCGCCGGATTGTCACCCAGCAAAACGTCGATGAATTGTAGCCGGTCGATATGGCGGCCCAGCACGGCCAAACACAACGTCAGCGGCATCGATAGGATCAGGCCGACCGGGCCCCACAACCAACCCCAGAAAATGGCAGACAGCACGACGGAAACGGGGGTCAACCCCGTGCTACTGCCGTAGACCATCGGCTCGATCACCTGACCCATCACGGGCTCCAGCACAGCAAACATGACTGCCACGCTGATAACCATGCCCCAGCCCGGGTCGACCGCCGCCGCAACCGCAAGCGGCATGATCGCCGCGCCGACCGATCCGATATACGGCACGAAACGAAACAACGCAGCAACGATACCCCACAGCAGCGCGGATGGTACGCCAATCAACAGCAGCACCACGCCGACCACCAATCCGAAGGCACCGTTCAACGCCAACTGGGTCAAAAAGTAACGGCTAAGCCTACTCCCGGCCTCATCCATTGCAGCGGTCGTGCGATGCAAGTCTCCCGATCCAAACAACCGAATGATCCGATCGCGTAGGTCCTCCCGTTGCATCAAGAAAAACACGGAGACAATTAGCACAAGGGCCACAGTCGCCAGCGGTGACAAGATCGGTGCCAACACACGCTCTGCAATTTGCAACGGATCGGGTTCGGCGGGCTTCACCTCAACTAGGGTGGGACGGGGCTCGGCCGGCGCACCGGCGACCTTGGCTGCAGGCGGCTCAACCGATTTCAGCTGGCCGGTCACCGCCGTCAACCGGCCAAGCGTCATCGACCGTAGGGTTTCTACCTTCCGCTCGATCGTGCCGGCATAGCGGGGCAAGTCTGGGGCGAGCTGGGCCACCTGCGTGCCGATCACGCCGCCTAGCACCGCAATGATGCTCAATGCGACCAGTACGGCGCTTAGGACGCTCGGTACGCGGGCCAAGCCGATATGACGCAGCCGGGTCACCAACGGTGCCAGCACGAAGCTGAGCAATATAGCAAGGGTCACAGGAACCAGTACGTCACGCGCCAAATAGAGGCCGCCGATCGTGACAACGCTTACGGCCAGCATCAACAGGCTTTGGATACCTGGCACCTCCGCCGGAGCGACCGTGGTCTTAAGCCGTCTCGTTAACGCTGCACGGTCGCTCATTGATGTTCTCCAGCCTGGCGTAACGCGCGCCGGGGTTGTTCGATCCCAGTTCCAGTGACATTTGCATGCCATGAAATATTTCGATGCAATCGTGATCGGCGCGGGCGCTGCGGGCATGATGTGTGCGCTGACGGCGGGTGGGCGCGGACGGCGGGTGTTGCTGCTGGACCACGCGAACGAGGCCGGGGCCAAGATCGTCATTTCGGGCGGTGGCCGGTGTAATTTCACTAACGCCGCAACCGCTCCTGACCGGTTCCTATCGGCCAACCCACGCTTCTGCACGGGCGCACTCAGTCGCTACACGGCACAGGATTTCATTGCCATGATCGAGCGGCACGGCATTGCCTATCACCACAAGGCGCTTGGCCAATTATTTTGTGACGGGTCGGCCCGGGCTGTCGTGGCGATGCTCCTGGCCGAGTGTCACGCTGCCGGGGTCGATCTCCGGCTAGGGCACCGGGTGACCGGGCTGGACCATGCCCTGGGCTACACCGTGACCACGGATAAGGAAGCTTTTTCCGCACCGGCTTTGGTTTTGGCGACGGGTGGACTGTCGATCCCCAAAATGGGCGCCACCGCATTTGCACATGACGCGGCACGTCGGTTCGGTGTGCCTCTAACGCCAGTCAGCCCGGGCCTTGTACCCCTGACGTTTGAGGGCGAAGACCTGACCCTCATGCGGTCCCTGAGCGGTGTGTCCCTGCCCATCCGTGCCCGCGTGAGCCAGACCGAGTTTTCCGAGGCGATGCTGTTCACCCATCGTGGGCTGTCGGGGCCGGCCATCCTGCAAGCATCCTCCTATCTTGTGGCTGGCGGAAGCATGACAATCGATATGCTGCCAGATATTGATGCCGCCCAGCATCTCATCGCCCGCAAGCGAACCAGGCCGCGGGCGGAGGTCCGAACAATTTTAGCAGAACTTCTGCCGTCACGCCTGGCGCAGGCGCTGGATGCCCCGGGCGGCGCAATAGCCGATCAACCGGATCGCGTTCTGCAGGCCATCGCCGCCGGTCTCAATCGCCGGACACTTACACCCGCCGGTACCGAGGGTTATTCGAAAGCCGAGGTAACTCTGGGCGGTATCGACACCCGTGCGCTATCGTCCCAAACAATGCAGACCCGGACGATGCCGGGCCTGTTTGCAATTGGTGAAGCAGTGGATGTCACCGGGTGGCTTGGCGGCTACAACTTTCAATGGGCCTGGGCCAGCGGATGGTGCGCCGGCCAAGCCCTTTAGCTAAGCCGCTTCAACCGTAACAGCCTCCGGTCCGCGTTGGCCTTCACCAACTTGCATCCGCACCGTCTGGTTCGGCTCAAGCCCTGCAAGTCCGCCACGGTTCAATGCGGAGATGTGGACGAACACGTCCTTACCGCCGCCATCGGGCATGACAAAGCCAAAGCCCTTTTCGGCATTGAACCATTTGACCGTGCCGCGCATTTCAACCGCGGTATTCGGATCGATTGCCTGGCGCGACGCGGGCCGGGCCGGGCGCGCACCGAAGGACGCACCGCCACCACCACCCGCACCATAGCCACCGGCACCAGCACCAGCACCAGCACCGTAGCCACCGCCACCAGCACCGTAGCCACCGCCACCGCCACTAGCGGGCTGAGCCGTGCTTTCGTCCACGCTCGTAACCTCGGCGATCTGCGGACCCTTCTGGCCCGGCGTCACCATTACGCGCAGCTGCGCGCCTGGTGAGACCGTCTGGTGTCCGGCACGGGACAGTACGCTTACATGCAGAAACGCATCACCGCCGCCGCCTTCCAGCTCGACGAAGCCAAAACCCTTCTCGGCATTGAACCACTTTACAGTTGCGCCCGTCTCCGGCCCCGACGGGGCGGCTGCGCGCGGACCACCAAACCCAGCCGGCGCACCGCCCCGCGGGACGAAACTATCGCGCGGCACGTAGGGCTCCTCCCGCCCCCGCGACGGTGGAAAATCGTCATTGCGATCCCTGCCACGGGTGCCGCGGCGCGGGCTGTCAAAGGAACGGCGGTCAGGATTGCTCATGGCGGGGTCTCAGAACGAAAGGTAAAAACAAAGCGGCGTAGCGGTGCTGCAACGTGCAGGTGGGGAGGCCTTAGCCGGTTTCCATCACCGGTGCGAGTCTCGTCATCGCGGCCGGGCCGCACCGGGCGCGGGCCGGTGCCGCCATGTAGTCCCCCAACACCCGTGCCACGCCGCATGGACCCAGGCGGCGCGGCCCGCGCGGGGCGGGCTGGCGATGGATGTTTATGCGCAACACGCCACCGCCGGCCAGCGCAATGCGCAGGCTGCCCTGCTGAATGGCGCGCACATAGAGTGGTACGCCCAACCCAATGGCCGGGATCCGCCCCGCAGCGATCGCCTGTACTCGCTCGCGATAATCATCGGCCAAACCTGGCGTACGCGAGTGATACCAGCCGGTCGCCACAAACCAATTTCCGCCCGCATCCGCGCGCAACTGCGTCAGGAAGCGACCGCCATAGCCGGCGTTGGAGGTAGGATCGAACGCATCGTCGATATTACGGAATGCGCGTGGATGCGCCTGCAAATTGATCTGCATGCAGCCCACGTCGATCTGTCCAATGCCCCGCGCCAATGCCTGCTGCACCCACGCAACGGCGACCGCTTTACTTGCGAAATACTTGGCCTGGCCATCGGCATTTACCGCCCATGGCCAGGGTTGCAGGCCCGGCAGCGGCGGCACTGGGCGCCCACTCTCCGCCTTGGCAATGGCCAGCAACAGTCCTGGTGACGTGCCGTACGCACCCTCTGCCGTGGCGATCGCCGCCGTGCAAAGCGCCGCCTGCTGCTCGTCCCAGGACGCCTCTGTCGCACCAGGTGCGGCAGACGCGGTGCTGGCCATGCAGATGACAACTAGCGCCAGCGCCCAACGGTTCATCACTCCAAACTACCTCCGCGCGCCCCAGCCTGTCACTAGACACCGCCCGCAGCCCGGCTGTCTCAAGTGGGTACCGCAGACGATGCACCGGTGATGACGACACCGCGTGGGTTGGACATACTCAGGTACCGGTCCACCTTCATGGGGCGGCAACCGCCCGCACCGGTCAGGGTTGCCCCGGCCGGATATTACGAGTGGGAGTACGCAATGCACATCCTAATCATCGGCGCTTCACGCGGCATTGGCTTGGGTCTGGTGCGGGAGTTCGCCGGCCGCGGCTGGACGGTCACGGGTACAGTTCGCCGGGCGGACGACGGATCGAACGTAACCGCGGCCGGGGGTTCGCCGGCGGTGCTGAACATGACCGACCGGGCGGCCGTGTCCCGCCTGCATGCCGCAACCGGGATGCTGGACGTGTTGCTGGTCAATGCCGGCGTGTCGCAGCCCGATCAGCTGGATGATGCAACGCTAGGCCGCTTCTTTGATACTAACGCAGTGGCCCCTGTGGCCCTCGGGACCTTGTTCCTCGACCGCATCGCCGATGGCGGCACCCTGGCATTCATGTCGTCACGGATGGGCAGCGTGGCCCTGACCACAAATGGCGCCCTGCCGCTATATCGGGCGAGCAAGGCCGCGCTCAATTCACTGACGCGCAGCATGGTGGCGGGCCTGGACCGGCCGCTGACCGTGCTGACGCTTCATCCCGGCTGGGTGCAGACCGACATGGGCGGGGCCGGCGCAGACCTGGATGTGCCCACCAGCGCCCATGGTGTTGCCGACGCAATCCTGTCCCGCCACGGCCAACCTGGCTCGTTCTTCCTCGACCACACCGGGGCCGAGCTCGCCTGGTGAGAGGGTATTGCGACCTGCAGGTCAACGGCTACGCGGGCGTGGACTTCAACGATGCGAACGTGACGGCCGCGGGCATCGACCAGGCCTTGGCCGCTATGCGCGCCGACGGTGTGACAACATGCCTGCCAACACTGATCACGGCACCGGCTAAAATCCTGCATGCGCGACTACGGGCGCTTGACCATGCAGTCGCATCCAGCACGCTCGGCCCAACCATGGTCCCGGGCTTCCACCTGGAGGGGCCGTTTCTAAACCCTGCGCCTGGTTTCGCCGGTTGCCATCCGGCGGCGGCAATGCGCGACCCAGACCCGGCGCTGCTTGCAGGCTGGATGGCCGGGCTACAGCGCCCCGTGCTGATGCTGACGTTGGCGCCTGAGAAGCCGGGCGGGATGAACCTGATCCGTTGGGCGGTGGCGCACGGCATAGTCGCGGCGATCGGCCATGCCGATGCCGGCGAGACTGT
>JAYVTX010000197.1:0-3022 GCA_043788425.1 Rhodospirillales bacterium | reverse complement strand
TTTGGCGGGTTCGAGGTCGACGTCCTCCCATCGCTCACGGCCGGAGTCGGCACCGTGCGCGACTACGTGCAGGCCGGCGGCGTCGTCCGGATCGGGCAGGGACTGGACAGCGATTTTGGCGCGGCCCGTATTCGCCCGGGGCTGTCGGGCAGCGACGCCTACACGCCGACCCGGCCATTCGCCTGGTACGCCTTTGCCGGGCTGGATGGGCAGGCGGTGGGACGCGACGTGTTCCTGGATGGCAGCACGTTCCGCAGCAACTCGCCACACACGACCAAGCGGTTCTTTGTCGGAGAGGCACAGGGCGGCCTGGCGGTCATGGCCTACGGTCTACGGCTGACCTACACCCAGACGTTCCAGACGCCATCATTCGATCGGCAACGCAGCGGCGTGTTCAATTTTGGATCGGTCGCGCTGTCCGCGCGGTTCTAAAGCGATATCCATTCCGATGGCTTCGGCTGGCATAGACACTACGCCTTAGCGGGCTCCAGCGACGCACTAACCTGGGCAGGGTCGCCCAGCGTCTTCCACACGCCACCGACCAACACCTCGCACGGGCGAAACCGGGCCTTGTACGCCATCTTACGGCTCTCCTCAACCCAGTAGCCCAAGTACACGTAAGGCAGATTCTCCAGCTGCGCCCGCCCGATCATCCACAAAATAGCCCAGGTACCGAGCGATTGCCGGTCCAACGCCGGGTCGAAGAAGCTGTACACGGCCGAGAATCCGTCCCCCAGCCGGTCCGTCAGGCACCCGCCAACCAGAACTCCTTCTTCGTCGCGGAACTCGGTGATCGCCGTCTCGATCGGCGTATCTTCGATCATCGCCCGAAAATCATAGAAGCTCATGGTCGCCATGTCGCCATCACCGTGGCGGGCGCGCTGGTAGCGCTGGAATAGCTGGAATTGCTCGGCGGTCGCGCGGGCAGGAACGTCGGCACCAGTAACGGTGGCATTGGCGCGGGCGATGCGGCGCAGGCCACGGTCGGGCACGAACTGCGCAACCGGAATGCGGATCGGTACGCAGGCCTGGCAGTTCGGGCAGACGGGCGCGTACGCGATGTTGTGGCTACGCCGGAACCCGGCACGTGACAGCCGGTCGTGCAGGCCCTCCGCGTCCGGGCCGGTGATCTCGGTCACGACCTTACGCTCCGTCCGGCCCGCGACGTAGGGGCAGGGCAGGGGCGCGGTCGTATAGAAGAACTGCGGGCGGCGGGGCGGCTTGTAGCTCATGCGGATCCGATGCTGCTACGCCATCGTCCCGAAAGCCGGGGCCCGGGTCAACGCCTGCGTGCGTACAATGACAAGTCCAGACACTAGATCATGAATGGCGCGCTTTTGCGGCAGAAACAGCGCCGCCACTAGCCAGATTACTCCGGCGCTGAGCGTCAACCATAGTCCGACTGTAAACACTAAAGCTTGAACAAACGTGGGCGGCGCCAGCGTATCCATCTGCCGCACCGTGATCCCCATGATGCCCTGGCCCGGCGTCGCCGACCGTCCGCCCGCGATAAATAGCGCATGATAGGCAATGGGTACCACCGGCAGCAGCCCCAGCAACGGTAGACCGAGGCCCAGCGTGACCAGCCCGAACCCCAGCAGTACGACCCACAGCACCACGATAATGACGGCGATTAGAGCCGCGTCGATAAACCACGCCACGACCCTGCGCCACAGCACGCCCTCGGTCAGAAAGTCATCTGTCATGGTAAAAGCTCCATCGTATCGACAACCGCCGGGGTGGGACCGAGCAGCAACGTGGTGCCGTCGCGCCAGCGTTGCATCAGGCTGCCGGCGGTCTTTAGCAACGGGTGGCCGGATTGGCCCGGCGTCATCGCGAACCGGCTGCGGTCGAGATCGCCCAGGTCATACACGCCGCGGAACCCGGCACCGTGTATGCTAGTCCACGGCCCGCTATCTCGCACGCCGCCGCGGTTCACGGTCGTGCTGTTTCCACCCTGCTCGATCGACCAGGTGAACAGGCCACCGATCACCGGCAATCGACCTAGCAACGGGTGGGCGAATTGCGCTTGATGCTGCTCACCCCACCGCAGGCTGGCCGGGTCGGGGCCGAACGCGGTCAGTGCCGTCCGCGCGTCGGCCAGCGATGACGTGAGCATGGGCGTGCAGTCACCCCCGCACGCACGCCGGTCGGCCAGAGCAGTCGCAACGAAGTCGGGCCGGTAGCCTGATATCGCTTCTGTTCCCGGAGCGCGATCCAGCAGCCTTTTTCCGAACGCGCGCATCCACGCCTCATAGATCAATGGCTGCGGCCGATCCCGATCCATGGTGCCATCCCAGCCACGCAACAGCCCCCGTAATCCGCCCGGATCGTCGATATCGATCGCCATCAGCGATGGTAGTATCTGCTGCGCCTGAGTACTGGTTACATCAAGTTGCAGTGCGGCAAAACTATCCAGCGTCTGCGGCTCATTCACCTGCAAGGCCGCGCGAATGCGGCGGGCGCGCCAATCAAAGTTCCAATCACGTCCGAGGAACACAGGGAAATCGGGCGGGGCCACGCGCTCATTTGCGTTCACGATACGACCGCTAGCGGGGGCGACGATGTGCGGCAGTTCGGCGCCATTGGCGAAGCCGATCCAATCATGCGCGCCGTCGGCCCCTGGCTGCGGCATGCTGCCGTCACCCGCGCGCCGGATCGGAACGATACCGGTCATGAACTGCGCGATACGGTAGCGGTCGGCCGTTAGCAGGTTCTGCACGGGCGCCGTGACCAGCGCCGCCGCCGCCCCGACCGCCTCCACGTCCGTCGCGCGGTTCAACGCAAGCAGCCCGTCGGCACTTGTGTCATGCGGCTGCAAATTAGCCATAGCCACCGCGATGACGGGGTCGGCTTCTTTCGCGTCCAGATCGCTCAGCACTGGGCCGTGCCGGGTTTCACGCACAGTCAGAACCTCGTCAGTGGCACCCCGGACCCGGATACGCTCCTGCCGGGTCTCGAATGGGCGGGGGCCGTCGGGCGTCGCGTATTGGCCGTCGGGCAGCACGGTTTCCACGAACAC
>JAYVTX010000196.1:0-2741 GCA_043788425.1 Rhodospirillales bacterium | reverse complement strand
GGTAGCCACGCCGTCCAGAGGGCGTTCATGGCGTCCCGGTCGCGAATGTCCTTGAGCCAGATCTGCGCCTGCAAAATACGTGAATTATCGGTTCCATGCGTCTCGAGGATCGCATCCAACCCGTCCAGAACCTGGCGGGTCTGGCCCGTGATATCCTGACTGAGATCGGTCGCGGTGACGCCCTGGGTGAAAACAAAGCCGTGGTATTCGACGGCCTTGCTCAAGACTTTGCTGGGTTCGGTGCGGATGATCTTGCTCATGGTTGTTCCTTAATAAAACGAGGACGGGGTCACGGAGGCAGCAGGCTTACGGGGCAACGGGGGAGAACGTCGTACCAGGCGAAGAATCGACCGTGCTGCTGCCGCGGTTGCGGGCGACGCAGGAGGCCATGTCGTTGTCGCGACCGAACTTGGCGCCCAGGTCGCGCGTCGTGATGCCAGGCAGATAGCTGCCGGCAAACGGCGAGTCGCGTTCATCGCGGCGCGAGAGGTCGGCGCGATTTTGGGCGGCATACACCCGGTCGGTCTCGGCCCGGCATTGCACCGTGGTCGCGCGGTCGGCCTGGCTACGGGGGGCCTGCTGGCATCCGCAGATAATGAGGGCAATCAGTAATGCCGGGCGTGGGGTCATGGGGTCACTCCTGTGGCGGGCAGCACCGCAAGGTGGCGGCGAAAGCCGATGTCGTCGAACTGTGCGTCCGGGGTCAACTGCGCCTCTGCCGCCGCGCGCAGCAAAAGCGGATCGAGGTGTACGCCGGCGCGGGTCAGCCGGTACAGGCCGCCGAGCCATGGTGCCCGGGCGAGCAAGGCCACGAGCGCCAGCAATCGCAGGCATAATGACAGGCCGTAGCTGGTCTGCATGCCCGTCGTGCTATCGACGGCGTCGGCCCAGCACCGCGCATCTTCGTCCAGCAGCGCCATGTCCAGAGTGCCGCCGTTGGCCCGGCGAAACCGAAATACGCGGTCCGAGCCCCATAATGCACCCAGCGCCGCGTCCCGGGCCGCATCCCACGCCGCGGCGAGGTCCCGGCTGCGCACGGGCGGCAGCGCCTCGACCGGCATGGCGACCAGGTAAGTAACGGCGCCGTCCGCAGTGCGGCTGACTTGGATCAAAGGGGCAGCCATTGACGCGATGTGGACCCGCCGGACGGCTTGCGCCAGTGTCGGGCGATGCATGATCTCGATCCGTCCGACCCCGCCTCCCTGACCGCAAGCGCCGCCCGCCGCGCCATTGCCGCCGGCACGTTGAAGCCCGCGGCGTTGTGGGAGGCCTGCCGTGCGCGCATCGCGGAGCGCGAGCCGGTCGTGCGTGCCTTTACAGTGCTCGGCAAGCCCGCGCCTGCCGGCGACGGTCCGCTGGCTGGGCTGCCGATCGGTTTGAAGGACGTGCTGGATACTGCCGGCCTGCCGACCGAGTACGGCTCGCCGATCTGGGCCGGACATCAGCCGCGGGCGTCGGCGGCCTGCGTCGCATGGGCGCGAGCGGCAGGCGCAGTCGTAATGGGCAAGACGGTCACGACGGAGTTTGCCACGCGCGTCCCTGGCCCGACCACCAACCCGCATGATGCCACGCGCACGCCGGGCGGTAGCAGCAGCGGGTCGGCCGCGGCGGTGGCGGCCAGGTTCGTACCGCTGGCGTTCGGCACGCAAACGGCGGGCAGCGTCATTCGTCCAGCCGCGTATTGCGGTGTGGTGGGCTACAAACCGAGCTTCGGCCTTATCGACCGGCATGGCATGAAAGTGATGTCCGCCAGCCTGGATACGATTGGGGTTCTGGCACGCAGCGTGGCCGATTGCGCGTTGCTGGCCGGCGCCGTGTCCGGCCTGGACCTGGGCGACCCGGACCGTGCCACCCCTGGTCCGCGCATCGGCATCTGCCGTTCGCCGCAATGGGATCGGGCGGCGCCGGAGACGGTTGCCCTGTTCGACGATCTGGCGGGCCGGCTTACCCGGGCCGGCGCCACTGTCCGTCCGTTCGAGCTAGAGGGCTTCGAGGGTGCCGAACACCTTCATAGCGTAATCATGAACCATGAAAGCGCCCGTGCCATGGGCTGGGAGCTGATGCGCCATCCCGATCAGCTCAGCCCCATTTTGCGCGAGCGGCTCGCCTTTGGCCTCGCACAGCCCGTGGAGGAGGTGATGGTGGCCCGGTTGCAGCAGCGTGCGTGGCAGGACTGGTTTTTGCAGGCGATGGCGGATTTCGACATCCTGGTCACGCCGGCCGCGCCGGGAGAGGCGCCCGTAGGTTTGGCAAACACCGGCGACCCCTGCTTCAACTTCGTCTGGTCGTTGCTGCATGTTCCCTGCGTGACGGTGCCGGCTGGGTTTGGGCCGGCTGGCATGCCGCTCGGTGTGCAGGTCGTGGGCGCGTTCGGCCGGGACGCCACGACACTGGCCGCCGCCGCCTGGGTTGAGGCCGCGGCGGCGCGCTGAGCGGGTTAGGCTAACCGTTGTAGGCCGAGGGTTAGGGTGCTACTCGCGCTGCAGACGACGGTGGCTCGGCGACGGGCTTAAACGGGAACGCGCGACGCCTGGTGGAAACCGAGGTCAATCGGCGGCTGCCCCCGCAACTGTAGGCGGCGAGTGCTCCCCAACCAGCCATTGCGGCGCCCAACGGGCCCGTGAGAAGGCGGGGCGGCACACTGACCCGCGAGCCAGGAGACCGGCCGGCGTCGAGACTGCGCGCGCGTTACAGGCGGGGTGCACTGTGGCAACGGGAGCAAGACCCGCAGGCGGCAATCG
>JAYVTX010000195.1:0-2692 GCA_043788425.1 Rhodospirillales bacterium | reverse complement strand
AGAAATAGGTCCTCGCCGACCAGTGTCATAAAACGGCCGGAGGCGGACTCAACAGCGATCGGATGAGCGTCCGGAACCATTTCAAACAGGCTAACATCGCCTTCGAAGGCCGGTGCAGATCGCCAATTAATGTAGGTGGAATTAGGTACCAGCCTCAAAACGGAGGTACATTTTACATCTCGACCAAGCGACTTTATGAAAACCCGGTCCTTTGTCACCGGCGTAGCCTACTATTTTTCTTTCTCATCCACGATACGACGCCCAGTTCCGGCAGCCGGCGGGCTCGGTGCATTTATACTTACTGAACCGGATAAAAGGCGCTTCTGCTCGCCCAGGTCGGTAATGCCAAGGATTTCAGCGATTTTGATCCGATCAGCTGGGCTTACGACCACGTGCATAATCGTTGGTGTAAACGTTGAATTGCCGTTCAAATCCTGAGGACCGGCAACATACCGCACGATCTTAAAAGTCTCGGGAGGACCGCCGCCAGCCATTCTGTGCTCCACATCAACGTTGCACGACAAGAGTAACGTTTTCAGCACGGAAGCGAAACTTATAATGGTCGTGTTGCGTCGCAAATTCTCAGATCATACATGGCTCCACCGTCGCTCGCCGGCTGAGACCACATTTAAAAGCGCCAGGTTCGTTGGTTGAAAACGGCTCAGTAGGGCGCGGGCAAAGTTCCCTGATCCGCCAGGACCGGGGAACTCCATAAGACGCTACTGCAACTGGGCGCGGACGCCGAGAAGGTGGGCGATAGCGTAGGTCAGGTCCGCGCGGTTCAGCGTGTAGAAGTGGAACTCATCGACGCCGTTGACTTGCAGCAAACGAACCTGCTCGGCGGCCACGATCGCGCCGATCATGCGCCGGGTCTCAGGGTCTTCTTCGGTACCCTGGAACAGCGGTCCCATCCAATCCGGGATGCTTGTGCCGCACATGGCGCTAAACTTTGCGGCCTGGGCGAAATTAGACACCGGCATGATACCAGGCACGATCGGTGCCGTGATCCCCGCCGCCAGCGCCCGATCCAGAAAACGCAGGAACACCGTACCGTCGAAGAAATACTGGGTGATTGCCCGCGAGGCGCCTGCATCCAGCTTGCGCTTTAGGTTGTCCAGATCGGCTCCCGCGCTGATAGCCGCCGGATGGGTCTCCGGATATGCCGCGACCGAAATCTCGAAGTCGGCCACCCGCTTCAACCCGGCTACCAGGTCGCTCGCGTACGCATAGCCGTCCGGATGCGGCGCGTAGTCGTCAGCGCCCGGCGCGTCGCCCCGAAGTGCTACGATATGACGCACGCCTGCATCCCAATACTGCCGGGCCACATCATCCACCTCGCCCCGAGACGCGCCGACACAGGTCAGATGGGCGGCGGGGGTCAGCGTCGTCTCCCGCACCAAACGCTCGATGGTCGCGTGGGTGCGGGTTTGTGTGCTGCCACCGGCGCCGTAGGTCACGCTCACGAACCGGGGGGCCAGACGCTCCAGCCGGCGAACGCAGGACCAGAGCTGCGTCTCAAGCGCGTCGGTCTTGGGGGGGAAGAACTCGAACGACAGCGCGGGTGCTGCCGTTACCTCGGGCGCGGGCAGCGCGGCGAAGCGCGGGCCGGTCAGCCAGCGCTCCAGCGTTGTGCCGATGGGGGACATGTCGTTCATGGGCGTAAATCCGCTATATAGTCGTGGGCCACCACATATACGGTAGTCGCGATGCAACGCCAGCACTGCCGCAACTGTTTGCTTTCACGCGTGGGGCCGCTAAACCTTCCGTACTCTGCCGAGAGGGCCATCGATGTCGCCACTACGCCCACTTATCGCCACCCTCCTGCTACTCGGCGCGTGTGCCGACCGGCCACCCGCCGGGGACGCGGACGCATTGGCCGAGTACCAGGCCAACAACGACCCGATCGAACCGACGAACCGATTTTTCTATCGCATCAATGACGGCATCGACACGTACTTCCTGGCGCCCGTCGCCCGCGGTTACCGCTACGCCGTGCCGGAAGTTGTCCGCCGGCCCATTCATAACGTCGTTGCAAACATAACCACCCCCGTGATTTTCGCTAACGACGTGTTGCAGGCCAGGCCGCGCCGCGCCGGCGATTCGATGATGCGGTTTCTCATCAACAGCACCGCCGGGGTGGGCGGGCTGTTCGACGTGGCGACCGACCTAGGCTACCCGGAGCATAACAGCGGCTTCGGCACGACGCTCGCGCTCTGGGGCGTGGGTGAGGGGCCATTTCTGTTCCTGCCGGTTCTTGGCCCATCCAACCCGCGCGACACGGTCGGGTTCGCGGGCAACGTATTGCTGGATCCACTGACATTCGCGACCTTCGGTGGTAGCCGTACACTTGGCCTCGCACGATACGGAACGGCGGGAGTCGACGCGCGGGAGCGGGCGCTGGACCCGATCGACAACATCAAGAAGTCCGCGTTGGACCCCTATGCAACCTTTCGCAGTCTGTATCGTCAGAACCGGCAATCGGAGATCGAAGCCAGGCGCGTGCCTGATCCCGCAACGGTCCCGGCCTGGTTCAAACGTTGAGGCCTCCATTTATGCTATCTCGCCGCGCCACTTTCGCCATTACGGCGTCACTGCTGCCCAACTTGGCCCTCGCACAAGGTGCTGACGGAGCAACCGCCTTTGTCACGTCATTCGGCAGTCGCCTGATGACGATCATCAACGGGCCGGGTTC
>JAYVTX010000194.1:0-2531 GCA_043788425.1 Rhodospirillales bacterium | reverse complement strand
AGAGCGCCTCGTTCGCAATGAGGAGGTCAGGGGTTCGATTCCCCTCAGCTCCACCACCGCCCTGCCCCATCCTTCATATCTGTGCCGGCGGCGCATCTGCACCCAGATTGGCGTCGGCCAGGCGCGCAGCCGCACGATCGACGGTGCGCACCATCACCTCGCCGGCCCGCCGCACCGCAGCCTCGTCGTGGCTTACCAGGCGGTCGGCGACCAGCAATGCAGGCGACAAAATCCCGCGCAGATCGTGCCGCAGGCCCGACAGGTGCGTGCGGAGGTCGGTCAACTCCCGCTGGGCCGTTGTAGCCCCGTCGAGCTGGGCGCGCAGCGCGGTCTCGGCGGCGTGGCAGGCCCGGAGCCTGGCCCCGAGCACCAGAACCGTGACTACCGAGCCCGCGACCACGCCCAGAGATGCATTCGCGAAATCGTACATTAAACCCTGCCTAGCAACCGCCAGACGTAACGTTCGGGAATGGGATTCGGATGACCGGGTCCGGCACTATTTGACGCCCGAGCCCTGCCGCACCTATACACCGCCGCCTGGGGTGGCATCGAACAAGGCCGCCGTTTCTGATGTCCGACGTTCAAGCGTCGTTATCCAGGCTTTTGGAGTTCCGGCTGTGAAGCGCACCTATCAACCCTCGAAGCTGGTCCGCAAGCGCCGGCACGGCTTTCGCGCCCGCATGGGAACCGTAGGCGGCCGCAAGGTGATCGCCAACCGCCGTGCGAAAGGCCGCAAGAAGCTTTCCGCCTGAAGCGGCATCCATGGCGCAAGGCCAGTCCCGCCCTCCGCATCTGAGGCGCCGCGCCGAATTCCTGAAAGTGGCCGCCAAGGGCCGCAAGGCGGCGTCGCCGGGCCTGGTGCTACAAGCCCTGCTGCGCGGTGACGACCTGCCGGTTCGACTGGGTTTTACCGTGACCAAGAAAGTGGGCAATGCGCCAGTTCGCAGCCGTACTCGGCGGCGCCTGCGCGAGGCGGCTCGGCTGCTGTTGCGTGAGGCTCCGGCCACCGGGGCCGATCTGGTGCTGGTGGGCCGGGACAGCACGCGCACCCGCCCGTTTGCCCTGTTGATCGACGACCTGCGGCGCGGCTTGCTCAAACTGGGCGTGACGACAGGGTTGGATACACAATGAGCCCGGTAGCAGCAGCCCTTTCCGCGACGGTGCGTGCCTACCAGCTTGTGGTGCGGCCGCTGCTGCCGCCGGCCTGCCGTTTCGAGCCGAGCTGCAGCGCCTATGCGATCGAGGCGCTGCACACGCACGGTGCGCTGCGCGGCGGTTGGCTTGCTTTCCGGCGCATTGTGCGCTGCAACCCATTTTGCGCAGCCGGATACGATCCCGTGCCGCCGCGCCTGCACCCCAAGGCCTTGTAATGGACCAGAAACGCCTGCCGTTGTTCATCGCGATCTCGCTCGCGATCCTGCTGGGTTTCCAGTATTTCGGTCCCCACAAAACCCAGCAGCAACTGGCCCGGCAGGCTGTGCAGACAACGCGCACCACGCCGTCGTCGCAGACCCCTGGTCCGACTCACGATCCGGCGACCCCCGGCACCCAGCCGGTGCACATCGCCGCCCCACCGGCCGATACGCCGCGCGCGCAGATCGACGCGCCGCGGGTGACCGGCAGCATCAGCCTGGTCGGCGCCCGGCTCGACGACCTGCGGCTGAAAGATTACCGCGAGACGGTCAGCAAGACTTCGCCGCTGGTGCGGATCCTGGAACCTGCGGCCGACCCGCAGCCGAGCTACGTGCAGTTCGGCTGGAGTGCTGCCGACGGCGTAAAACTTCCCGGCGATGATACGCTCTGGACCAGCAGCGGAGGCGCGGTCTCGGTCGGCCATCCGGTGACGCTGAGCTGGGACAACGCCGCCGGCCTTGCGTTCAGCATCGTGCTGTCGATCGACGACAACTACATGTTCACCGTCCACCAGGCGGTCCACAACACCGGTGCCACCAGCGTAAAACTCTGGCCCTGGCAGCGTGTGCATCGCGACTACCTGCCGCAAACCGCCGGCTATAGCGTGCTGTTCGAAGGCGTGCTCGGCGTGGCCGACAACCGGCTCGAAGACCTGACCTATGCCAAGGTGAAGTCCGCGGCGGCCAAAGCCGGCGGGGTCGGCTATGAACACGCAGGCCCCGGCGGCTGGGCGGGCTTCACCGATAAATATTGGTTGACCGCGCTGATCCCCGACCAGGCAGTGCCGGTGAAAACCGCGTGGACCCACCTGCTCGACGACGGCAGCGACCGCTTCCAGGTCAGCTATGTCGCGAGCGACCCGCAATCGGTGGCCCCAGGCGCCGAAGCGCATTTCGACAGCCGGGTGTTCGCCGGCGCCAAGGAAGTGCATCTGCTGGACCGCTACGAGGCCAAGGGCGGCATTCCGCTGCTGAGCTATGCGGTGGACTGGGGCTGGTTCTACTTCATCACCAAGCCGTTCTTTTACGCGATCGACTTCCTGTATTCCGTAGTCGGCAATTTCGGCGTCGCCATCCTGCTGTTCACCCTGTGCGTGAAAGGCGTCTTCTACCCGATCG
>JAYVTX010000193.1:0-12734 GCA_043788425.1 Rhodospirillales bacterium | reverse complement strand
TGGCTTCGACGGGTGCGTCCGCCATGAAAGACATGGGCCGGGTGATGGCGGCGCTGAAGACCGCGCATGGCGCGGCCCTGGATATGGCCCGCGCCAACCCGCTAGTCCGCGGCCGCCTGACGTAGGATTATGGCGCTACCACCCGAGTTCCTGGACGAGCTGCGGGCGCGCACCCCGCTGGCGGCCGTTGTGGGACGCCGGGTGAAGCTTGCCAAATCGGGGCGGAATTGGACGGGGTGCTGCCCGTTCCACACCGAAAAATCGCCCAGCTTTTATGTGTACGAGGACGGGTTTCACTGTTTCGGCTGCGGTGCCCATGGCGACGCGATCAGCTTCGTCATGCAGACGGAGGGCGCGAGTTTTCCAGAAGCGGTCGAGCGTTTGGCCGGTGAGGCGGGCCTGGACGTGCCAAAACCGTCCCAACGGGTGGAGGTGGCGCAGCGGGAGCGGCTGGACTTGTCCGCGGTACTCGATGTGGCCCAGGCCCGGTTTGTGCGGCTGCTACGCAGCGCGGAGGGTGCGCCCGCACTGGCCTATTTGCGCGGGCGCGGCCTGACGGATGCGACAATTGACGGCTTTGGCCTGGGTTGGAGCGGCGATGGCCGTGGCGGGCTGCCAGCCGAACTGGCCCGGCATGACGTGACGCCACCGCGGCTGTTGGAAGCCGGGCTGATGCGGGAAACCGAGCAGGGCTTGCGGGAGACGTATTGGAACCGGGTTACGTTCCCCATCCCCGACCGGCGCGGGCGGCTGATCAGCTTTGGCGGACGCACGCTGGGCGACGCGAAACCGAAATACATCAATGGGCCAGAAACGGCGCTGTTTGCAAAACGGCACACGCTATATGCCCTCGATCGCGCCCGTGCCGGCGTGCGGGCGGGGGCCGCGCTGGTGGTGGCCGAGGGCTACATGGACGTGATCGCGCTGCATCAGGCCGGGTTCACAGGCGCCGTCGCCCCGCTGGGTACGGCGCTGACGAACGAGCAGTTGGAAGCGCTGTGGCGATTGTCGCCAGCGCCGGTCATCTGCTTCGACGGCGACGCGGCCGGTGGGCGGGCGGCGGCACGGGTCGCGCAGACCTGCCTGCCGCAACTTACACCCGAAAAAACGCTGCGGTTTCTGGCGCTGCCGGCCGGCGAGGACCCGGATACGCTGATCCGACGCCAGGGTTCGGCGGCAATGGTCGCGGCGCTGGGTCGGGCGCAGCCCCTGGCCGACGTGCTGTTCGCCGTTCTACGCGGGGAAGCGCCGGGTACCGGGCCGGAGCAGCAGGCGGCGCTGCGAGCCCGGCTCGCCGCGGCGGCAGCAACGATCGCAGACCGTACGCTGGCGGACGAGTACCGGCGGGCGTTGCTCGATCGGTTTTACGCAAGCCGGCCGCAGCGTAATGCCCCGCGAAAAGCCCGCGCGCCGTTCGCGCGCGCGGCTGCCCAGGATCCCGTCGCCGGGACCTATCGCGAGCGTGCCCGGACACTCTGTGCCATTCTGCTGCGTCATCCCGACCTGCTACGTGATACGGAGGAGGCGTTCACCGCACTCGACCTGCCGCCCGATTTGGCCGGGTTGCGCGATGCGATTGTGGCGATGGCGGATCACGGGGCGCTTGATTCCGCAGCCCTTCTGTCCCATTTGGCGTGTACGGACACGGCAGACACAGCCGCGGATGTGCTATCGGGCCGCCCGATGCCCCTGCCAGCCTGTGCTCGGCCGGACGCGATGCCGGCGGAGGCGGAGGCAGGATGGTGGGAAATATTCGGCTTCATGCACGCACCCAGCTTAATTGACGACATCGCCGATGCCGGCCGCAAATTTACCGCCGCACCATCTGCTGAAACACAGGCGCGCCTCATTGCGCTCAATGAGGCACTTGAGCATTTGACCCAGGGCCCGCTGCCCGATTAGGCCCATTTTCACTCCGGAGTGCCCCGACCCATGGCCACCAAGACTGCCGCGACCGCCGATGCAGCGCCTGCCGATACCGATGGCGACACCACGCTGCTCGATACCAACGCGGTGGCCGTCAAGCGGCTGATCGCGAAGGGGAAGGAACGCGGTTACATCACGTTCGACGAGCTGAATGCCGTACTGCCGGCCGAGCATAACAGCTCCGAACAGATCGAAGACGTGATGGCGATGCTAAGTGAGATGGGCATCCAGGTCGTCGAAGGCGAAGAGGCGGAGGAGACGGCCGACGCGGCACCCAAGGCAGAAAAGGCCGAAGGTGAGGAGGAAGAGAAAGAAGAGACCGCCGGCAACGTCGATGAGAGCAACCTGGGCCGGACCGATGACCCGGTTCGCATGTATCTGCGTGAGATGGGCAGCGTTGAGCTGCTGAGCCGCGAGGGTGAAATTGCAATCGCCAAGCGGATCGAGGCCGGGCGGGAGATGATGATCGGCGGCCTGTGCGAAAGCCCGCTGACGTTCCGCGCCATCATTACGTGGCATGACAGCCTGAAAGCCGGGCGCATGCTGCTGCGCGACATCATCGACCTGGAGGCGACGCAGGGTGGCCCAAAGGAGGCCGCTGGTGAGCCGGCCGACACCGCCGCCGAAGCGTTCGAGCCGGCGGAAGATGTGGACGCAGACGACGAGGGCGAGGGCCCTGGCATGTCCCTGTCGGCACTAGAGGAAAAGCTGAAACCCGAAGTGCTCGCCAACTTCGAGGACATCGAGGGCCTGTATAAAAAGCTGCATAAGGTGCAGGCCCGGCGGCTGGACACGCATCTGCTCGGTGACACCATCGCCAGCCGGAGTGAGCGCGCCTACGAAAAGCAGCGGGAAGAGCTGGTCGGCAAGGTTGAGCAGGTCCGGCTGCATAATAACCGGATTGAGGAGCTGGTCGTTCAGCTCAAGCAGATCAGCCAGCGCCTGAATGGGCTGGAGGGGCAGCTGCTACGCCTGGCCGAGAGCGTGAAGGTTCCCCGCGACGAATTCCTGCGGGAATATCGCGGCCAGGAGCTGGACCCGAACTGGATGGACCGCGTCGCGACCCTGCCTGGCAAGGCGTGGAAGAATTTCTCGGCCAAGCAGCAGGCGCCGGTGGCGGATGTGCGGGCCAAGATCGCAGCTGTCGCACAAGACGCGGGGCTGCCGATTGCGGAGTTCCGCCGGGTCTATGCCGTGGTCAGCCGGGGTGAGCGGGACTCGGCGCGCGCGAAAAAGGAGATGATTGAGGCCAACTTGCGCCTCGTGATCTCGATTGCCAAAAAGTATACCAATCGCGGCCTGCAGTTCTTGGATCTCATTCAGGAAGGCAATATTGGCCTGATGAAGGCCGTCGATAAATTCGAGTACCGGCGTGGCTATAAGTTCAGCACCTATGCGACTTGGTGGATTCGCCAGGCGATCACGCGCAGCATTGCCGATCAGGCGCGGACGATCCGGATCCCCGTGCACATGATCGAGACGATCAACAAACTGGTCCGCACCAGCCGGCAAATGCTGCACGAAATCGGCCGCGAGCCGGCGCCGGAGGAGTTGGCCGAAAAGCTCGGCATGCCGTTGGAAAAAGTGCGCAAGGTGCTCAAGATCGCCAAGGAGCCGATCAGCCTCGAGACGCCGATCGGCGATGAGGAGGACAGCCACCTCGGTGACTTCATCGAGGATAAGATGGCCATTATTCCACTGGACGCCGCGATCCAGGCCAATCTGCGGGAGGCGACGACGCGGGTGCTCAGCAGCCTGACACCGCGTGAGGAGCGGGTGCTGCGCATGCGGTTCGGCATCGGCATGAATACCGACCATACGCTGGAGGAGGTGGGCCAGCAGTTCAACGTGACCCGCGAGCGCATCCGCCAGATCGAAGCGAAGGCCCTGCGAAAGCTAAAGCATCCCAGCCGTAGCCGGAAGCTGCGCAGCTTCCTCGACGATAACTGATCCCGTGGGGCTGACCTTGGCCCTGACGCCGGCGCGGGTGGCGGTAACCGTCACGTTCCTGCGGCTGGACCGGTTCGACCACGTAGGCCGGGCGTTGCCGGCGGGCGTCGGGTTGCTGTCGCCGGCGCGGTGTACGGTGCCGTTTTATCGATATTTGTATGCGACGGTGGGTGCACCGTATGTTTGGTGGTTGCGGCGGTCGTTGGATGATGATGCGATAACCACCATTCTCGCGGACCCGGCCGTTTCAATCCATGTGCTGTATGCCGATGCGCAACCCGCCGGGTTTTTCGAGCTGGATCGCCGGGCAGGGGCAACGGTGAATTTGTCCTATTTCGGTCTGATGCCGCACGTTACCGGGCGGGGGCTGGGGACGCCGTTCCTGCATGCTGCCGTGCGGGCAGCACAGGCAGTTGGTGCCCGGGCCGTTACGGTTAATACCTGCACGGCCGATCATCCCCGGGCGCTGCCAGGCTACGTGGCGGCCGGCTTCACTGTTGTACGCGCCGTGCGGGAGGTGTGGTCCGTACCCCGCAACCTCGGTCTGTCCATTCCGGACCACCTGCGCGTATAATTCCCGAAACAGGGAAACGATCGAATGAAATTCGGGTTGGTTGCGGCAGTAATGCTGCTGACGATAGCGGGTGCGCGAGCAGAGCTGCCGGCGGTCGTGAAGATCGGTGTTTTGAACGATCAATCCGGTCCGTTCGCCGACCAATCGGGCCGCGGCAGCGTGTTCGCCGCCCAAATGGCTGCCGATGATTTCGCGAAGGAAGCGCCGGGCATCAAGGTTGAGATCGTGTACGGCGATCATCAGAACAAGCCCGATATCGGCAGTCAGATCGTGCGCGGCTGGGTCGATCGCGACGGCGTGGTGGCCGTGGCAGATGCGGTGAACTCGGCCGTGGGCCTGGCCGTCAACGACATCATGCGCGACCGGCATCTGACGTTTGTGGCCAGCAACGTCGGCACGTCCGATCTGACCGGAAAGTTCTGCGCGCCGACGACAGTACAATGGACGTTTGACACCTGGGCGTTTGGCAACTCGGCCGCGCGTGCGTTGAAGGATAAGGGGCCGTTCTACTTTGTGGGCTTCGACTATGCGCTGGGTGCTGCACTGGAGCGGGATACGGTCGCGGCGCTGAAGACGATGGGCGGCTCGGTCGCCGGGTCGATCAAGCACCCGCTGGGTACGACGGACTTTTCATCCTACCTGCTGCAGGCCCAGGCTTCGGGCGCGAAGGTGATAGCCTTCGCCAGCACGGGGACGGACTTTATCAATGCGGCCAAGCAGGCGGCGGAGTTTGGGTTGACCCGTACTGCGACGCTGACCGGCCTGTTTACCCAGATCGTGGATGTCGAGGCGCTAGGCCTGCCCGCCGCCCAGGGACTGATTGCGACGGAGGCGTTTTATTGGGACCTGAACGACCAAACCCGGGCGTTCACCAAGCGCTTTACCGAAAAGATGCCCGGCCGTGTACCGACCGAAAACCAGGCCGGCGTGTACTCTAGCGTGCTGGCCTATTTGCGTGCGGTAAAGACGGCGAACAGTGTGGTGGGGGAGCAGGTGATCGCGGCCATGCGCCAGGCCCCAATCGATGACGCGCTGTTCGGCCCCGTGACGGTTCGCGCCGATGGCCGGGCGGTTCACGCCATGCACGTGTTCCAGGTCAAGACCCCGGCGCAGTCCACGTCGCGGTGGGACGTGTACACACCCATCGCCACGATCCCGGCGGCCGAGGCATTCCGGCCACTGGCGGATGGCGGATGCAAACTCGTCAGCAACTAAACTGGGCTAGCGCCGTTCCGGGCGCGGAGGCCTCGTAATGCTGAAGATGACCTGGACGATCCTGCGAGAAACGGTGTCCGACTACCTCGACGATGGTGCGCTATCGAAAGGGGCGGCCATCGCGTTTTATACGATCCTGTCGCTCGGCCCGGTTCTGATGATTTGTATTGCCATCGCCGGGCTCGTTTTCGGGCAGGAGGCGGCGCAAGGTGCCATGGTCGGACAGTTGCAGGGCATGATGGGTGCCGACGCTGCCAAGGCGATTCAAACCATGATCGCCAGCGCCAGCGACCGTAAAAGCGGGATTTGGGCGACGGTCATCGGCTTTGTGACACTGCTGATCACGGCCAGCGGCGTGTTCGGGGAAATGCAATCGGCGCTGAACGCGATTTGGAAGGCACAGCCCAGGGGCGGGCTGTCGGCGATGGTGCGGGCCAGGGCCGCCAGCCTCGGTCTGGTCGCGACGATGGGGTTCCTGCTCTTGGTATCCCTGGTCGTTGCCGCTGGACTGAGCGCGCTGGGCAAGATGCTGAACACCATGATCCCGGGATTTGAGGTGTTGTTACAGGTTGTGAACTTCGTCATCTCGTTCGTGATGGTGTCGGCATTGTTCGCCGCGATTTACAAAATCCTACCCGACCGGCGGTTGGAGTGGCGGGACATGGTTGTGGGCGCGGTGGGCACTGCCTTTCTGTTCACGGTCGGAAAGACCCTCATCGGCCTGTATCTTGGCAGTTCGTCGGTCGCCAGCAGCTACGGTGCAGCGGGTGCCCTAGTGATCGTGCTGCTGTGGATTTATTACTCGTCCCAAATATTCCTCCTCGGAGCGGAGTTCACGAAGGTCTGGGCCAGCTATCACGGCAGCAGGGAAGCGTTTGCCGCCCGGCAGGAGGGGCCTGCGCCGACCCCGGTGCAAGCCGTGTTGTCGGGTAAGGTTGGGCAGCACACCCCGTGGGGTTTGTATGAGGTCGCTGCGCTCGCGACACTCGCATTTGGTGCGATCCGGGCTAACCGGAGGTAGGCATTCGACCGTTCGCGACAGCCGCCTGCATCGCCCGCCAATCGGCCGTGCTTTGATCGGCATAGGCTACTGCGAAGTCGCCCACCGCCTGATCCATTTGCGTGCCGGCCCCTAGATAGCCCGCGATCATGGCTGCATCGCCCGACCGGGCATGGCCCCGCGCCAGGGTACGGCCGCACAGCGTTCCGTAAAACGGCAGCGCGCCCGACAGATCGGTGCCGATCGCGGCCAGGCGTTGGTCCTTCAGTTCGCGAACATAAAACTGGCGGTCCCCGTCTTCGGTCCAGCCCAGGAATGGGTCGGGGGTCGCCTGCAGGATACGCTGGCCATTGACGACACGCTCACCCTGATGGGCGTGGGCCGACGGTCCTGCAGTGGCGGCAAGAACGCTGGCCTCGGCCTGTTTCAGCTGCAAAATCAGCGCCTGGCCGTCGGCGGTCGTGAATAGGGCGATCGCGCAATACGTGCCGACGCTGCCGACGCCCACAACCTTGAACGCCAAATCGGCGAGGGCGTAGCGGGCTAATAACGCGCTGATTTCCGGGGTCAATGTTGCCGCATACCGGGAGAATAGGCCCGGGGCATCAACGTCGGTTGTCGTCAAGCGATGGATGTTGGGCGGCTTCTCCCGAATGCGCCATGTGTCGCCCACCGGCTCAATCAGGCCATAGGAGCCCGTCGCGTCGCCCATGGCGGATTTCAGCCGCGCCTGCTCCCGCGTGCGCAGCTTGCTGTCATCGATGCCGGCGATTGCGTCTTGCACGTCGATCCGCGCTGCCCATTGCTCAATCGGAGCCATCGGCGCCAGCGTGGCCATCTGGGTCCGGTAGGCTGCGGCGGCGCTGACCGCCAGCGCGCGACAGGCCTTGCCGGGCAGTTGTTGATCCCGCCCTGCCAGAATCAAGCTGGTAGCGAGCCGCTTCAGATCCCATTCGAACGGGGCGGGCAGGGTCTCGTCAAAGTCGTTCAGGTCAAACACGGCCGCGCCCGCTGGCGTGCGGAACGTACCAAAATTGGCAAGGTGGCAGTCGCCCGCGGCCTGTACACGGATGCCGGTGCTGGGCGTTGCGGCCAGGTCGGCCGCCATGATGG
This sequence comes from Rhodospirillales bacterium, assembly GCA_043788425.1. Taxonomy (GTDB): domain Bacteria; phylum Pseudomonadota; class Alphaproteobacteria; order Acetobacterales; family Acetobacteraceae; genus JANPPS01. The sequence goes on along the minus strand of JAYVTX010000193.1, from coordinate 4,956 downwards.
CGGCGGCACCGCGTAAAAAGGCAAATGCGGATGCGTTCATGCGCGCTGTTCGCACGGGCAGCAGGGCGGCAATGCGGCTGCTACCCTGCGCAATCAGGATCTCGATCGGGTCCGCCCGATCGGTGGCTGGGGCCCATGCGGCATGGCTGCTGCGGGGTGTGGTGGTACGAAGAGCCGCGCCGGCAGCGGTGCGGGCAGCGATCGTCATCAACGTATTCAGGCTGTCTCCCCTTCGGTCAGGCTTTCGACGGTGTCGAAGTCGCGCAGCACGGAGTCGTCGTCCATTTCCACCCGGGTCACATCGTCAGTGTGATGGTCCAGCAGACGCCGGGCGCCCGCATCGCCAGTCAGGCGGGCTATCGCCGCCGCGTAAGCGGGGCCCCACAGCACTGGATTGCCTAGCCGGCCGGCATAGACGGGAGCCACGACTGCCCGCCCCTCCGCCGGGTCATAGGCGTCGATAAGCTGGTCCATTTGCGGGCCCGTCACCAGCGGCATGTCGCCCAGGCAAATCAGCGCGCCAGACCCGGCCGGCACGGCGGTAAGCCCGGCGCGCAGGCTGGCCGATAGGCCGTCGGCGTAGTCATCCGCCGGTACAAATACGACGTCCCGGCCGGACAGGGCGGCCCGGACCTCTGCCGCGCGATGGCCGATGACGACAATCACGGGACGGGCTGCGCTTGCTAATACCTGGTCTATGACGCGCGTAACCATCGCCCGGCCGGACGCATCGGGAAATAGCAGCTTGTTATGCGGTGCCATGCGGGAGCTGCGCCCGGCGGCCAGAACGATGGCCGCCACCGCACGCGGGCTGTGGGCCGGCACCGTGCGGGGATGTGGACGCTCGCCCGCGTCCTTCATCAGCCCGCCCATCCCAAAACCCGCCATTGCTAGGCTGTCCACGGCCCGGCCGGCGAATAGCTGGCGCAGTACCAGATCGATGCCGTTCAGCTTGGGGCTGCGTGCGCAGCCGGGCAGCACCACAACCGGGCGTTCATCGAGAGCGCAGAGGCAGATAAGGTTTCCGGGATCGGCCGGCATGCCAAAGTGGACCACGCGCCCACCGGCAGCGACCACGCCCGCCGGCCCCACGTCGCGCCGGTCCACGGTCGCGCTGGCCCCCGCAATCAGTAGGATATCCGCGTCCATGCCGGCTAGCGCGGCAGCGATTGCGCCCGCTTCGTGGGGGCAGGTGGCCGGCGGGTCCAGCATACCTCCCAGCGCCGCAACGCGGATCGCCGTCGCCTGGGCTGTGCCGTCCAGAATACTCTGCTTCAGCCCGGGCAGCGTCGTCATGATCAGACCGACGCGGCGCGGTACGTAGGGATGGAAGCCAAGGGGATTTCCACATTGGGTCGAAGCCTTAACGGCGCGGACTGGCACGGCGAACGGAATAATCTTGATCGTGACCAGAGTGTCACCCGCGGCTACGCTGCTATCGTCCGGCAGTGTGGCAACGGTAATACCTTCGTTGATACGGTTCAGGCCATTGAGTGCGATCCCGTCGACGGTAAACAGCCCGGCCTGCGTGGCCAGCAAATTTACCCGGCCGGCGTGGGGGCGGGTGGCGCGTAGGCCCGGCGTAAGCAGGGCGTTGGCGAGACTTGCCGCGGCGACGTCCTCGTGGATGTCCCCCGTTTCCAGCTGGGCGACGATGACCGGATCATGCCCCGCGGCGGCCAGCGTGCCCAATGCGGCGTGATCCAGCACCATACCCTTTTTCAATACGCCGCCCGCTAGCCGGTGCGTGTGGGCCAGGATTGCGCCGTGCGCCCCGGCCAGCGGCACGGGCCCGAACTTCATTGCCGGCGGACGGAAACGATTTGGGCCAAGGCGGACAATGCGATCTCGGCTGCAGTGACCGCGCCCAGGTTCAGGCCAACCGGCCCATGGATCCGGGCCAGCGCCGCATCGCCATGGCCCAGCGCCCGCAGCCGGTCGAGCCGTGCCGCATGCGTCTTACGCGACCCGAGCGATCCCACATAAAACGCGTCGGACCGCAGCGCCCGATCGAGCGCCGGGTCGTCCAACTTCGGATCGTGCGTCAATGTCACGATCGCGGTCCGGCTGTCGGGGCCTAGCGCATCCAGCGCCTCATCCGGCCAATCGGTGCTAAGCGTCACGCCGGGAAAGCGTTCGGCGGAGGCGAATGCGCCCCGGGGGTCGATGACAATCACGCCATAGCCGAGCTGCACCGCCATGGGCGCCAGGGCCTGCGCGATGTGGACGGCGCCTACGATCACCAGGCGCATGGGCGGGTTGTGGGCCTGAATGAACCAGGTTGTCCCATCGATCGCGACAGTGGCGCTACGGTCGGCGTGGACCACCTGTGCCGCGGCGTCGGTAAGGGCAGGGGGCGCTTCGTCGCCGGGCAGCAGCAACTGGGTACCGGCCGGCAGTGCGGTTGCAATGGCCACGGGCGTGCCGGCCCGGCGTTTATCCAGCAGGCGTTGAAGTAGCGCCGGTGTCACGCCAGCGCCTCTACAAACACCTTCAGCTTACCACCGCAGGCAAGGCCTACGGCCCAGGCGGCGTCGTCGGTTACGCCAAAATCCAGCCATTGCGGAATGCCGTTCTGCATTGTGGCCATCGCCGCCTGCGCCACCGCACCCTCAATACAACCGCCACTGACCGATCCCTCCATCTTGCCACTGGCGGTCACGGCCATTTGGCTGCCTGGCGGGCGGGGGGAGCTGCCCCAGGTTTCGGTAACGGTCGCGATGGCAACTTGCTCACCCGCGGCGGCCCAGGCGGCGGCTTGGCTAAGGACATCTTCGCTCACGGCAGGAACTCCTTGGTAGAAAGCGCTGGGGCACGAAGCGCTGGGGCCCGACGCGCCGGTGCCGGTTGGGATAATAGCGTCACCAGGTCGCGCAGACTGTTTAGCGAGTGCACGGTCCGGAACTCGTCCACGTGCGGCAGCATCGCGCGGATACCAGCGGATTTGGGCTGGAAGCCGTCCCAGCGCAACAGGGGGTTGAGCCAGATCAGCCGGCGGCACGATCGATGTAGCCGCTCCATGTTCTCACCAAGTCCTGCCGCTCCGTCCCGATCGAGGCCGTCGGTCACCAGCAGCACGACCGCGCCCTGGCCCAGCACGCGCCGGGCCCAGCGCTGGTTGAATTCGCGCAACGCCTCGCCGATCCGCGTGCCGCCGGACCAGTCGGGCACGGCGCCTGCCACCAGCTCGAAAGCAGCCTCTGGATCGCGATGGCGCAATTGGCGGGTGATGTTCGATAGCCGGGTGCCGAACAGGAAGACGTGGACGCGGTCACGGTCGTTGGCGACGGAGTGCAGGAAGTGCAGTAGCACCTGCGCATAGCGGGCCATGCTGCCGGATATATCGCACAGCACCACCAGCGGCGGCGGCCGGGTTACAGGTGCCGTGCGGGATAGGGCCAGGATCTCACCCCCACGGCGCAGGCTGGTACGAAGCGTTGCGCGCAGGTCGATCCGTGCGCCGGCCGGTTTTGCGCGATGCCGCCGGGTGCGGCGCTGATCCAACGGCAGGCGCAGCCGGCGAATTTCGGCGCGGGCGCGGGTGACCTGGTCGGCGGACATCTGCTCGAAATCCATGCCTTGCAGCAGCTCCTGCTCGCTCATGGTCATGGTGGCGTCGATTTCGGGCGGGCGCTGTTCCGGTGCCGGGCGGGGGCGTTTTTCGGCCATCGCCTCTGCCACCCGGCGCGCGCCGGGCGTTGGTTTCGTTTCCTGCGGCTGCCGGCCGTCTAACAAGGCCAGGGCGGCGGCTTGGATTTGTGCGGCCGGGTCGCGAAAGAATAGGTCGAACGCTTGGTCGAACACCTCCTGCTGTTCATGGCGATGAACCATAACGGCGCGTAGGGCGGCGCGGGCCTGAATGCGCTCAGACAGGTCGATGGCGGTAAGTGCCTGGGCGGCCGTTATGACCTCCGCCGGGCCAACGGGAAGGCCGGCGCGGCGCAGTAGGCGGGCGAACTGCACCAGGTTGTTGGGAATGCTCAAGCGGCGGCCTGGACCTCCGCCAGCAGGCGCGCGGCCTCTGCACCACGGATGCGGGCGATGTCGTCCTGGTACTTCAACAACGCACCTAGCGTATCGTTTATTGCGGTAGCCGTCAGTTCCTGCTGATCCAGGTGCTGAAGTGCCGCGGCCCAATCGATGGTTTCCGCAACGCCCGGCTGCTTGAACAGGTCCGACTTACGCAGGCGCTGTACGAAACCGACGATCTGGGCAGATAACGCAGCGGGCACGGTCGGCGCGCGGCTGGCCAGGATGGCGCGTTCCCGGGCGGCGTCGGGGTAATCGACCCATTGGTACAGGCAGCGGCGGCGAATGGCGTCATGCACCTCGCGTGTGCGGTTGCTAGTCAGGATCACGACCGGGGGCGTGGTCGCGCGAATGGTACCGAGTTCGGGGATGGTGATCTGAAAATCGGCCAGCAGTTCGAGCAGAAATGCCTCGAACGGCTCATCGGCGCGGTCCAACTCGTCGATCAGCAACACGGCGGGGGGAAGCGCCGGGTCGATAGCCGAGAGCAAGGGGCGGGATTGCAGATACGCGCGGGAAAATATGCTGGCCGCCAGGGCGTCCCGGTTACCGCCGCCGGCCTCGGCCAACCGGATGGCCATCAGCTGCTTGGCGTGGTCCCACTCATAGGCGGCAGCGGCCAGATCCATACCGTCATAGCATTGTAGGCGGACCAGACGCCGGCCAAGGCCCTGGGCCAAGACCTTTGCGATCTCGGTCTTGCCCGTGCCGGGCTCACCCTCCAGCAGCAGCGGGCGATGTAGCGCCAGGGCCAGGTGAATGGTGGTCGCAAGCTCGGTGTCGGCAATGTATCCGGCGGCAGCGAGCAGTGCTGCCGTGTCGGCTACCGTGACCGGCGTCGCAGTAGCGCCGTCCGTATCAGCCAAACACGTAGCTTTTGAAGATCATGATGAAAATCGGAACGTAGAGAACGATGCCGATGATCGC
>JAYVTX010000192.1:0-3477 GCA_043788425.1 Rhodospirillales bacterium | reverse complement strand
ACTAACCGGGACGTGACGGGCGGGTACGCGTTCACCTTTCGCATGGTGCGCTCGCTATGCCTGCTGGCGGCGCGGGCGGCGGGGGTGGAGCCGATCGAGACGATCTTCCCCGACTATCGCGATATCGACGGATTGCTGATCAGCAGCGGCGCGGCGGCGCAAGAGGGGTTCACCGGGCGCCTGGCGATCCACCCGGCGCAGATTGCGGCGATCAACCAGGCCTTCACGCCATCGGAAGCGGACGTGGCCCATGCGCGCCGGGTGTTGGCGGCGTTCGCGGCAGCACCGGATGCGGGGGCGGTCGGGATGGACGGTATGATGCTCGACATCCCGCATAAGAAGCAGGCCCAGCGCGTGCTGGCCCGGTACGCGGCCCATCACGCCGTGACCTAACGGTCCGCCCGTGGATTATGGCTGAGGATATTTTGCCGGGGCCTGGCAGTCGATCAGGCTGCCGTGGTGGGTAATCCCGTCCTGCTGGACCGCTTGTGTGGCCGAGATCATCGCAGCGGCGAGGACTGCGGGGTCGTCGCAGTTTACGGCCTTCACCGGCTAACCACGCATCTGGAATGCCTGCTCTAGCCGCTAGAACTGGCTTGCGGTCGGATACATCTGGACCGATGTCCTGCAGCGTAACGCGAACAGGCTATGCAGTGTCTCAATAGGCTTACGGATCCGGCCCGTAACTTTATCTCACCGGCGTGGTGGCCCCAGTATGGACAACCACGCCGGCGGAAAAGTTTGGCCTACAGCTTACTCTACGGCGTGAAGTACGATTAGGCTGGTTCGACCGGCTCAACCTCTTCGCCCTCGGCATCAACCTCGATCGCGGCACCCTTCACCACGGTTTTCAAGTCATCCAGCAGACGCTGCATGGCCGTCGCTTTGTCCGTCTTTTCCAGCGCCGCGTATTCGGCTGCCAGGCGGTCCATCGCATTCTCGTAAATCTGGCGCTCGCTGAACGACTGATCGGGCTGACCGGCGTTGCGATATAGGTCGCGCACGACCTCGGCGATCTGCAACGGGTCACCCGAGTTGATCTTCTGTTCGTATTCCTGGGCCCGGCGCGACCACATCGTACGCTTGATGCGCGCGCGGCCCTTCATCAACGCCAGCGCCTTGTCGAACAGCGCCCGGGTTGCGAGCTTACGGAGGCCGGCCGTACGGGCCTTGGCGACCGGAACACGGAGCGTCATCCGGTTTTCTTCGAATGTGATGTGTATCAGCTCGAGCTTATGGCCCGCGATTTCCTCTGTCGCGATCCGCTCGACCTTACCCACGCCGTGGGTAGGATAGACGACGTAATCGCCCTCAACGAAGTTTTCCTTGGCCGCCATGGCGCGTGGCGCTATCTGCGGCCGGCCGTGCATGCCGGGCATGTGGCCAGGCATTTTTGGTGGGGAACGGAATTGCGGCTCCGCTGCGGGCTTCGGCGCGGCTGCCGGTACCGGGACGGCCGTCTCGTCGGTAACGGCTTCCAGGACGGGTCCTGCCACGGGCGCGACGCCTGGCGCGAGCGCGGGTGAAATGGCGGTCCGGGCCAGTTTCGGCTCGATCGGGTTGACCGTGGCAAGTGCCGGCTTCACAGCGCGACTTTTAGCGAGCTTGGTCGTGGCATCGATCGTGGTCTCGGACGCGTCGTTGTCGACAGGAGCGTCGGCCCCGGCGGCTTTGGATGATGTGGGCTTAGACGGCACTCGGCAAAACTCCTGACCAGCGCAGGGCGGGCCAATTGGCGGCGTGACAAGTCCGGATCAGGCGCATAGCAGCCGGGTCACGGGCGGGTCCGCATCACGGACTTGCACCGCATAACACGAAATCAGGCTTAAGTCAGCCCGGCCCCATACACCAGTCCGACTTAGCCCGGCTCGGCCGAGAACAGTACTTCCTTGTCCGGCTTGTGGTTCCACTCCTCGGCGTCGGCCGGGGGCGTGCCTTTGCGCGTGATGTTTGGCCAAGCGGCGGAGAAGATACGGTTTCGCTCAGCCCACGGGGCCGCACGGCTATCGCTGTCAGGGACAATGGCCTCCGCCGGGCACTCGGGCTCGCACACGCCGCAGTCGATGCACTCATCAGGATGGATCATCAGCATGTTTTCACCGACGTAGAAGCAGTCCACCGGACATACTTCGACACAATCCATGAACTTGCACTTGATACAGTTTTCCGTGACCACGTAGGTCATCCGTCGCCCCTTATTCGATCAAACAAGCACGAGAAATGGGGCGGAACGTTCAGTTTTCATCCCCGACTTAATCAGATGCCCCATCGCCGTCACTCGATCAACTCATACAGCGCCTGGGCCTCCGGTGCCGGGCCGCGACGCTTGGCGAGCGACAGCACGCGCACAACCCGGACCGTGTCGCGCAGCGGCAGGGTGATCACGTCACCCGGACGGAGGCGCGCATGGGGCTTGTCGGTCGGCTGGCGGTTCAGACGTATGCTGCCCTGCGCGACTAGGCGGGCGCACTCGGCGCGGAACTTCAGGAACCGGGCGCACCAGAGCCACTTATCGAGCCGCTGCCAGTCGCGATCCTCGCTCTCGGGGCTCACCGCCGTAATTGCCCGAGTGCGGCAAACGGTCCCTCTGGCACGGGCGCTGATGTCGCGGCGGGCCGGCGGCGGGGGCGGGTGGTCTGCATCATCGGTGGCGCGGGCGGACCATATTCGGCATCGGGCAGGGTAACGCCGGGCACGATGCGTACACCGAGTGCCCGCAGCACCGCCGGCAGTTGCTCCGCCCGCACCGCCAGACGGGAGGCCAGGCCATCGGGCAGCATCGCCGCACGATCGCGGGATAGCCACGCGAGTTCGGCCGCGATCCGTTCCGCGACGTCCAGGCGGATCAGCACGGGGCCGGCGGGCACGAAGCCCATCGCCTCCGCAAAGCCCGGCGGCCCGAAGGGTGCGACAGCGACAACGCTCGATGATGGCAGCGGCGGAGTGGGCACGCGTGCGGCTAGCGCCCACAATGCGGCCCGCCGCGCCACGGCCCGTGGCTTTAGCAACGCCGGTACAAACAGCGCGAACCGGCCCGCGCGTACGCCCAGCGCCTTCAGCGCGCCGCGGGCGGGGCCATCCAATTCCGTCGCATCCGGCTCGACGCCGCCCGCCTCCATCACGCGATGCAGCAAGCCACGCAGCGCCGGCTGTGCATCGCCGGCCGCGATCGCCTGAAACAGCGGCGCCAAATCGGCCGCGATTGCGTCCATCACGTGGCGGATTAGGCGCAGGCGCACCCGCTCCCGCTGCGGCCCGTCCAGGAACTCGCTATCCATCACCTCGATATGCGGCCGCACCAGCGTCGGGCCGGGACGCACGCGGGCGACCGGGGTACCGTCCCAGGTGATGCGATGATCGGCGGTCCAGGCGAGTGCGGCGTCCGGCGCCGCCTCCAGCGCCAGCACCTGCCGCGGCGCCCATTCACCGAGCGCCCGGCGGGCGGCGCGTAGGACCAGGCGCTTTTCCATGCCCGCC
>JAYVTX010000191.1:0-2986 GCA_043788425.1 Rhodospirillales bacterium | reverse complement strand
TGGCGGCGCTGGACATCGTGGCACCGGGCGCGTCGGCACTGGTGCGGGAAGAGTCCGATCCTCGTATCGCGAGCATCGTGGGCGAGTGGCCCGCTTGCTTTATGCCGAGACGGGCCGAAACCCTGGGGTTCACGGCGCATGAGGGCCTGGAGGATTTGGTGCGGGCCTTTGTGGCGGACGATCTCGCGGCGACGCGGCAAGACCGACTCCTGCAATGACGAACCTGTAATCGATCAAGATCCGGTCACGCAAATCGTTACGGGAACTTAATACGTTACATACACGCTAACCGATTGATCCCGTCGGCCAATCGGCCCAAGCATGTGGGTGTCAATGTCTTGCCGATTGGTGGCCGCCGTCGTAGCCGGATTTGTGGGGCAGCAGTTTTCTGGACGTTCATGGCGGGTCTTTTAAGAAGCAGGATTAATCCTGCTGAAGCAAACGTTCCGGTTAGTCCCGGGAACAAGCGCGAAGGCTTCTCCCTGCGCCTGCGTCGCAGCGTGCAGGGGTGGGGTGCGCGCGTCCGCAAGCCGGTGAACGATTGGGTGCTCCATGCCCCGCAAACGCTACGGGCGCTGGTTCGGGCCGACGAGATCTGGCTGGTCATGCTGGCGGCGTTGGTCGGCATCGCGGCTGGCCTCTGCGTGACGGCGATGGGCTGGGTGACGCAGTTTATGCACCATGTGCTGTTCAACATCTCCAGCTCGCAGCGTCTGAGCGGGCAGGTGGAACTGGAGCGCTACCGGACCATCCTCGTGCCATGCCTCGGCGGTCTTGCTGTCGGCGGATTGGGCGCAGCCATCGCCCGGTGGTGGCCACGCCGCGCGGTCGATCCGATCGAGGCAAACGCGCTGTACGGCGGGCGCATGTCGGTGAACGACAGCCTGATCGTGGTGCTGCAAACGGTGCTGTCCAACGGCGTCGGGTCCAGCGTAGGGCTGGAAGCCGGTTACACGCAGATCGGGGCTGCCATCGCCTCGCGACTTGGACGCAGCTTCCGGGTGCGGCGCGGCGACCTCCGGCTGCTGGTGGGCTGCGGCGCGGCCGGGGCGATCGCCGCCGCGTTCAATGCGCCCCTGACGGGGGCGTTCTACGCGTTCGAGCTGGTGATCGGCGCCTACACCCTGGCGACGCTCGCCCCGGTGCTGGTGTCGGCCATCGCCGCCGTGTCGATTGTCCGTTTCCTGATTCCCAACGAATACGGGTTCGACATCCGGGTGCCGACGGTGATCGAGCCGGCGAACTACCTGCCCATCCTGGTGCTCGGCGTGCTGTGCGCCGGTGGCGGAATCGCCATCATGCGTGGCGTGACGCTGACCGAGGATCTATTCCGCCGCAGCCGCGTGCCGAACTGGATACGCCCGGCGATCGGCGGCCTCGCGATCGGGTTGTTGGCGTTGATCTCGCCACAGATATTATCCTCTGGCCATGCGGCACTCCAGATCGGCCTGGACGCGCCCTACACGCTGCAGCACATCGCGCTGCTGATCGTGCTCAAGGCCCTGGCCTCGGCGATCTCGATCGGGTCCGGCTTCCGGGGCGGGCTGTTCTTTGCGTCGCTGTTCTTGGGCGCGTTGCTGGGCAAGCTGTTCGCGGCCCTCATCGCATTACTACCCGTGCTGCAGACCCTCCCGCCCGTGGTGTGCGCACTGGTCGGCATGAGCGGGCTGGCGGTGGCGGTGGTGGGCGGGCCGCTGACCATGACCTTCCTGGCGTTGGAGAGCACGGGCAGCCTGCCGCTGACAGTAGCGGTGGTGGCAACATCGGTGATCTCGGCCATCACGGTACGCCGCACCTTCGGCTACTCCTTCGCGACCTGGCGCTTCCACCTGCGCGGCGAGGCTATCCGCAGCGCCGTCGATATCGGCTGGATGCGCAACCTGACGGTGGGCCGCATGATGCGGCGCGAGGTTCGAACCGTGCGGTCCGACCTGCCGCTCGCCGCGTTCCGCCGGGATTTCCCGCTGAGTTCGACGTCGCGCGTGGTGGTGGTGGACGAGGCCGGACGCTACGCCGGCATCGCCCAGGTAGCGGAGGCGCACAGCCAGGACACCACGGCGGAGAAGATCGGCGAGATCCTGCATGACCGGAACGACGTGTTGCTGCCGCAGATGACGATCAAGGAGGCGGTGGCGATGTTCGAGCAGGCGGAGTCGGACGGTCTCGCCGTCGTGGACACGCGGGAGACCAAGCGGGTGATCGGGCTACTGACCGAGCAGCACGCCTTGCGGCGCTATACGGAGGAGTTGGACCGGAGGCGGCGGGAGTTGTCGGGGGAGTAGGTGGATCGGCCACAGCCTGACCGGCGCGTGTTGACGCATATCGACGGGAGCGTCCGGTTTGGTCGGCCGAGACCGGCCAGATCAAATAACGGGTCATTTCGGGTCGATCATGCGGGTGTGGAAGCCCGGATATCGGATTACTTCGCCGGTGCGGGGCTGCGGTTCGATAGCAAACATAGGCACGGTCTGCGTGGGTTTCCCGGCTTGCCACGCCGCCAACGGGCGGCTCGCAGTGACGAAGCAGAAGCCCGAGCCAGCGCGTCTTGGCGATTTGGCATGAGCAGCCCACGTGCCGTTCTATTGGAAACCAGACTTGATACGTGCGTTGGGGGGCCGATCCCCCGGAGCCACCGACGATGAAGCTGTATGCCTGCCAGGCCTGCGGACAGCTGTTGCTTTTCGAAAATATGCGGTGCGAGCGATGCGGGCAACGGCTTGGCTATCTGCCGGAGACGAACGTGGTGTTGGCTGTGGAGCCTGATGGGGCGGCGTTCAGGCCGTTGACGGAGCAGAAGCGGCGGTTCCGGTTTTGCACCAATGCCGCCCATGGGGCGTGCAACTGGTTGGTCGGGGTGGAGTCCGCCGACGAATTCTGCCTCGCCTGCCGACACAACAACACCATCCCCGATCTCGACACCGCACAAAATCTGGCGCGGTGGCAGACGCTCGAGATTGCCAAGCATCGCATGGTTTACTCGCTGGTG
>JAYVTX010000190.1:0-7156 GCA_043788425.1 Rhodospirillales bacterium | reverse complement strand
GGCAGCAGCGATGACGTACACTACAACGCCGATGGAACACGCACGTATCTAAACCCGCTGGCAGGGGTCACGGTCTATATCCTGGGCCATGAGGACACGGCCGTCCTGACGGACGCCAACGGCCGGTTTACACTGACCAACACGCCGGCCGGCGACGTAAAGATCGTGCTCAACGGCCGTACCGCCACCAACGCGCCGGCCGGCTTCTTTTTTCCCGAAATGACGCTGGATACCCAGGTCACGCCCGGGCGGGTCAACACGGTCATGGGCGGCATGGGCACGGCGGAGGAGATGGCCGCCAACCGCGTTCAGCCCGGCCTGTACCTGCCGCGGGTGCCGACCGACGTGCTGCAGGCTGTGAGTGCTACAACCACGACCGTCGTCACGCCCCCGGCCGATTCCGGTATCACGCTCAGTGCGGCGCAGCGGAACCTGATCTCCTTGACGCTGGCGCCCGGAAGCATCGTCGGTGCCGATGGCACGGTGATGGCCACCCCGCTGGTCGGCGTGGCCCCTGTGCCGTCCGACATTGTGCGGGATATGCTGCCGCCGGGGATTCTGGAGCACAGCTTCGACATCACCATCCAGGCGCCCGGCGCGGCCCTGTTCACGCAGCCAGCGACGCTGACGCTACCCAACGTCTTCAACCTGGACCCTGGTGAGAAGACCTACATCCTGTCGTTCGACCACACGACCGGGAAGCTGGTCATCGACGGGACCGCAACCGCGTCGGCAGACGGGCTAACGGTTACGACCGACCCCGGCCAGGGCATCACGAAGCCCGGCTGGCACGGCATGACGCCGCCCGTGACCAAGGTGCACGTGGACCCGGCCAAGCCGAAGAAGCCGGACGACCCCAAAAAGCCCGACCCGGAAGACAAGACCAGCCCCGAGAAGGGGCCGACAGCCGCCGCGGATACCATCATGCTGACCGGCGGCGCGGCTAAAAATAAGGGTAAGCCAATCACGATCCCCGTGCTGGCCAATGACACGGCAGGTGATGAGCCGATCAACCCGGCCTCGCTCGCGATAACTGGAAAGCCTACGCACGGCACGGCCGTCGTGGCGGGCGGCGCGATCGTGTACACGTCGACAGACGGCACAAGTTCGGACAGCTTCGGCTACGTGGTCAGCGATTCGGAGCCGGACGGCCCGATCTCGACCAGTGCAGCCGTTACCATCAAGGGCGACTGCCCAGAACCGACGCCGTTAAAGGTCGATGGCGGTTCGGTCGAACATGGCGACGCGGTTTGCAAGGTCACTGGTAACTCAACGCTGACCAACGTCGATGGTGCCAGCATCCTGCTGAATATTTCGGGTGAGCAGGACGTTTGGGCCGACCATGTGGACGTGAAAAACGCCGACATAACGGTCGGCTTTGGCGTGCTGGCGGGCAAGCGGCTAGTGCAAAGCGGCGTACGCGGCGGCGGCGGTACGTTTATGGTCGCGGGTGCTATCGCTACTGACATAAAAAGCAGCGCCAAAGGCACGGACCCTTTGCTCGCTGGGCTTATCGGCGTCGAAGTCACGTCCATCACACTTCGTCCGGACGAAATCGATGTTGGCGGCTCGCTGGAGCTTGGCCCTCAATTCGGTAACATCCTGCTGCCTTTGAGCCTCGACTCGTCCACTCCGGCATACCAGGCCAAGAAGGCTAAGGCTGGACTGGGAGTGGGTGCCAGCGGGCTGGCGATCCTGGCCAGTGGGGCGGAGCTTGCGAGCGCATCGGTCAAGTTGCCAGACAAGGAGATCACGACGGGCAGTGAGTTGGGTGGACTTAAGATCAAGCTTTCCGGCGTTGCGTTCTCCTATGACCGCAGCGTGGATACAGCCAAGATCCAGGGCAAGTTGACCATCGCCCGGTTCTGGAAAGAGAACGAGATCACAACGACGCCGACAAGCGCCGGGCTTGGCGTCACGATCGATCTGTCGGACAAGAACTACTTCCAGATTAAAGATGGCAAGTACGCGGTTGTCGGTGATTTCGAGATCACCAATATCATCCTTGCTCCGAATTTCGAAATACCGTCCGTAAAGATCCACATCGACACCATTACCGGCCATTATGTCGCTTCAGGCGCGATTGCCTGGGGTCTCGGGTACGCGAATATTCGGCTTGATGCCTCTCTGTCGATCCAAATGCACGCAGATGGCACCCTTCATTTTGACGGTGCTTCGATTGGGTTGACAGCTGAAATCCCGATCAGCCCGGTTCTGATCTTTCAACAGGCGAGTTTCGCCGTGGCGGGGATCGACCCCACCAGTACAGATGATTTTTCCCTGGCCGGAACGCTTCGTCTTTCTGTCGGAAAGCAGCTCAGTGGCGACAGGTTTTCGGCACTGAAGAAGATCGGCATCGATATCGCTCCTCCATATGCACTGGGGGAACTGTCGCTTTCGGGTAAGTTCGCCGTCCTTAAATCGGCGACGGCGCAGGGCCAGCCGGGCGATATCGTGCTGTCGTCGGATGATAAGACCTTTCTCTTCCTTGGCTCTACGAGCCTGGCCAAGGTCACCCTGTCGGGCGCGATCAATGTCACGCACTTTCAGGTCATCGGGGCTACCGTCAAGGTCAGCCTTTTGAACGGTGCCCTGAACGGGATCGGCATGATCGACATCGGGCGCGACTTTAGCGGCGGAACAGTCACCGGCACCGTTTCTGGAGCGCTGCCCACGAATATCGTCACGAAGGTCCTTGGCGCAAACGCCACGGCCTCGGAAAGCTTCACGGTATCGTTCACCGACCCCAATAACCCGGCCAACGACTACCTGCTGCTACAGGGTGGAATCACGGGCGGGCTCGGGTTTACACTTCGGGTAAACTTCGACGGTAGCGGCTTCCGCTTCTTGCCGACCTTTGGCAGTGCGGCACCCAAAGACCTGGCCGCGGCGGCCGACACCGTCGCTGGGGCCGGTGCGCCAGACCTCACGTTGAGCATCGTCTGGCTTAATGACACGACCGTAATTGTTCCGGTTCTTTTGCTGTACCGCGCAACCTCCGGCGGCCCGGTCACGGCAACGTACACAGAGGCGCAATTCGCGAGTATTGGCGCAAGTTTCATAGATGGCTTCGGAACCGGCACGCGCGTGGTGAAGCTGACCGCCGCAGCCGCTGGGAGCTGGACGCTTGCGATCGACACCGCCGCTCTCACCGCTCGCCTCGGTGCCGACCCGGCGACGTTTGATCTGAATGCCGCCCTGGGCGACGTAAATACAACCGGTGTTAGTAGCAGGCCGGACCCGCTCGTTTTAAGTTTCGGCACTTTGACCAGTGAGGACCGGACTGCGTACAGCGGAACATTTGGTTATAGCACCACTGGTAGCAGCGTCGTGTTTTACGAGACGACCGATCCGCTCAGCCGATCGGGCGGGCTGTTCCTTGGCCGGGGGTCGGGTGGCGCGAACCAGACCTTCACCGCGAGCAGCGTCGCGGTCGGCGCCGGCTACGTCTATGGCATCGTGAGCGATGATTTTGGCCGCACGGCATTCAGCGGCGCTTCGCCCTTCCAGCTTGCCGGGCCTGAGGTTTCGAACCTTACAACCACCCTGTCGGGTCCCAGCGTGGCGCTGGTCGCGGGGTCGCCGTTCCAGCTCGTCGTCACAGTCACGAACTCCGGGGCCGATATAGCCCGGGCCGTGTCGTTGCCGCTGTTGTTCAGGGGTGCCGAACTGCTGGATAACCACCAGGCCGATGGCAAGGTAGCCACCGCGCTGGGTACTACTGTCAACCTTGGCGACATCAAGCCCGGCGGGAGCGCCACGCTCACGCTCGACCTCCGTTCACTGCCCGGCACCGGTGCCGTGTCCGTTACGGGTCAGGCGCGGGCGGCGGGAGCCAGCGCGAACACCACCCTCGGGTATACCGAGTACGCCAACACCGCGACCCAGCCTGCGCCCGATCCGTCTAAATCCGGCGCCGAAGCTATCCGGCTCGGTGAGAAATTTACTGCCGACCTCAGCCGCCTGGCATCTGCTTCACAGACGGCGAACACCGCACTCGTCCTTGCGACATTGCAGCCGGCCACAACCTTCCCGGCGGGGTCGGCCCCGGCGGCCGAGACTTCGCTCCAGGCCGCCTTTGGGCTTTTCACGTCTGATTCCCACGTGGCAGTAACGTCAAAGTTCGATCTTCTGGCCGACATCCGGCTGTATGAGAAATCGCTGCCGGAATATTTTGCCGCTCGCGGTGCCGTCGTCGCCGGCGCCGCGGCCGCGGCGCTCCAGGTGCCGATCGATGCCGCAGATGCGATACTGGCCGACCTAACTGCCGACGACGCCCTAGCCCAAAACGACGCGCTTGCGACCTATACTATGCAAGCTGACACGATCGTCGCCGCGCTCCAGGTGCAACTGGCCGCATGGTATGCGATCGCAGCCGATAGCCAGACGCTGTACACCTACATCGTGCAGGGCACCGATCGTCCCACGCTAGATGCAGCGATAACGGACTTGGCCGCGCAGCTTGGGGGGCTCAATAATCAGAACACGCCGGCCGCGCTCGGCGCACAGCTAATCACCGCCGCGGCCACGGCACACCAAGCCCAGGTGGCAACCGTCTATACCTCAACCGCGGATATCAACCAGGCGCTCGCGTTGATTCAGGCGCAGCTGGCCGCGGGCGGCGGCGACACGGCATCGCTGAAAATCGAAGAGGCCAAACTGCTGGCCGATATTGCCGGCGTTGCGGGCGATGCGAAGGCGCTGCTCTACGCCGCCTTCCGCGGTCCGGATGGCCTCGTGCAGCGCACGACTTTTACGGCGCAGGACGGGGTCACAATCTCGCTCACGCCCAACACGTTCTACGAAATGACCGTGTTCTCACCAGCGGCGCTGACGATCGGGCGGACGTTCTTCAAGTCCAATGCGTCGGGTGTGGATACCACCCTGCCATCCGTCGGGTTGCTGCCCGATGACGGGATGGCGGGTGCCGATGGGCTAACCCCCACGGCTGCCTATGTGGTGGGCGTGACGAACACGGCCGTCAGTGCGCTAGTCCCCGGTCTGACTGACCTGGCCGCGCTGCGTGCGGGGCTGGTTCCGGCGTCGGCGCTGACGGGTGTTCAGGGGGTCGTGGGCTCCCTAACCCTGTCCGGCTCGGCACAGGCTGTCGTCTTGGCTGCAGCACCCGGCGCGGCACGCGGTGTAGAGGCCATCGTTGCCACGGGCACCGGGGTTGCCGTCGTGGATGTTACGAAGCCGACATCGCCCATACGCGTGGCAGAGGTCGCTTTGGCCGGTGGCGGTACCGCCGTCGCTTACGACGCGGCAACCGCGACTGCTTTGGTGGCGACCCCGGGCGGCACGGCGATCATCGACGTCAGTACGCCCGGCGCGCTTGTGGTGCGAAAGCTGGTGGCCGGCGTGCCCACGGCCGTCGCGACCATTGCCGGCACCGGTTATATCGCCGCGATTGGGACGGTCACGTCGATCGACCTGGCAAGCGGGGTCGTGCTGCAACGGCTACGGCTTGGTACGGCGTCCATCGCGTCCGTCGTGGCCAGCGGGTCGACGCTGTATGCACTCGACGCGGGGGGGCAGTTCAGCACTGTGGCCGTGGTCGGCGGGTTCATGACCGTCACCGGGACCGTCGCGGCCGGTGTCACGGGCCGGCTGTTTGTCGGTGGCACTACCGCCTACGTTGCCGTGGGCGCGGGTACGACAGGCGGTTATGCGACGATCGACATAACGCGCAACGACGCGCCGGCGCTGATTGCCGGGCCGGCCGATCGCGGTATTGCCGGCGCGGCGGTGGCGTTGAATGGCGCGGGCCTGGGTGTCACGGTGGGGCCGATCGCGATCGCACGCGGTTCGGTCGTCAATGCACTGGATGTCATCGGTACCGCCGACCCGACACTTACGAACCAGCTGGTCACGCGCATCACCCTGCCCGGCACGCCGCAGGCTGTCGCGATCGGGGCGGGCCTTGCCTTCGTCGCCGACGGCGCATCCGGGCTGCAGGTCGTGAACTTTGCCCAAGCCAATACCGCCACGGGTGCGCCCACGGTCAAGCTCACGACCCGGCCGGTCGACGTCGACACCGTAACTACCGGCGTTCAGGTCTATGCCGGGCAGCCCGTGACATTGGGCGTGGCCATCACCGGTCCGACTCCGATCGCGACGACAGAGCTCCTGTTGAACGGCCGCTCCATCCTGACTGACGTGTCGTTCCCGTTCGACCTTACGACCGCGCTACCTGGCCTGTTGGCTGGCACAACCGCCGTACTGCAGGTGCGGGCGACCGACACGGCCGGCAATGTGGGCCTGAGTGAGGCGCTGACCGTCCAGCTGGTCGCCGACACGTCTCCGTTGCGGCTGTTATCGCAGACGGTAGGTGCCGGGTCGGTGGTGGCAACCGATGGCTCGGGGCCGTTCAGCTTCACCTTCTCACGTCCGCTAGACGCGGCGGCCGTGTCCGCGACCAGCCTTCGGGTGCTGGATTCCACCGGGGTCGAGACGAAAGCCGCAACCTTCGCCCTGACCGATGGCGGCCGGACTGTGACCGCCACATTCGGGCCGCTGGCCGCCGGCACCTACTCGCTGCTAGTGGACGACACGGCCCTGCGCGACCTGGGCGGCGTCGCGTACGGGGCGGCGGTCGAGATTTTGCCGTTCCAGGCCGCGGTATTCACCACATCGTTCATCAACCCGGATGGCGGTAGCTGGAACGATCCAAAGAATTGGAGCGCGGGTAAGGTGCCCAACGCCGCTGATGCGGTGCTGGTACAGCTGGGTCGCGGTACGGTGGTAACGCTGGATAGCAGCAGCGTGGCCCCGGCGTCGTTGCTGGTTGGTGGGGCGCAGCTGGTTGCGAACGGTCTGACACTGTCGAAAACGCTGATCCAGACGGTTTTCCATGGCCAAGTTGTTTTCGCCGACCGCGGCAGCGCCTTGAATTCCATCTCGACAGGCGGCGGCGCGGCGCTGACGGTGGTGGATAACGCGGCGATAACGGCCACGGGGACACTGACCAATAACGGCGTAATCACCCTGGCGTCCGTCGGCAGTTACACGGCGCTGAACGTGTCCGGCCCCGTCACGCTGGCCGGGACGGGCTTAGTCACCATGCAGGCTGGCGGCAGCGTCATTCAGGGCGCGGGCACACTTACCAGCAGCAGCATCATCCAGGGCGCCGGTCTGATCGGCGACGATGGCGGGT